>JBAUFO010000140.1:0-28386 GCA_049679185.1 Candidatus Zixiibacteriota bacterium | reverse complement strand
GGGTGAGAGGGTCTTAATCGTGGACGACATCCTCACCACCGGAGGATCAGCCAAAGAGGTTGTGCAATTAGTGGAGAAGCTTCAGGGGAGCATTCAGGGGATCGGGCTCCTCCTGGATCGAAGCGGTGGAAAGGTGAAGTTCGATTACCCCTTAAGAGTTCTGGCCACCACCGACGTCACCAACTACCCTCCGGAGGAATGTCCACTGTGTAAGAAGGGCGAACCACTGGTAAAACCAGGAAGCAGACAGATTCAATAAGCCGGTTCCAGAGCACACCCGGACTCTTGCGGATAGCATCCGCAAGGGATGCTGGGTTAAATACGTTTTTTACCAAGAAGCCTTCTTGAGGTGGAAAAGATGCTCAAGAGACTCTGCATCTTCATCTTGACTGTTCTTCTTTCTTCTTTCGCCTGCCAAAAGAAAACGGGGACTCCTGAGATGACCCTCCTCATCCGCATGATGGACATCCAGGACCTCTGGTTCAGGGAAAAGATGAAGGAGTTCGAGAGGCAAAACCATGTCAGGATAAATGTGGTCACCTTCGACCAGGTGGAAGACGTCAGGCAGATGATAGAGTTGGAGAGAAAAAGTGGGGAGAAAAAGATTGGACTGGTCAAGACGGCCATGGAGATGATCTACCCTCTGGCAAAGGGAGGCTATCTGATTCCATTGGATGAGATTGTAGATTCGATCCGACTGGAGAATGACCTGGATGAATACTTGCCGCAGGCAAGGGAAATCGGCATCGTCGATGGGAGGATCTATTACATTCCTCGCAAGCTGGAGACTTACCTGTTGTTCTACCTGGAGTCGAAGGTAAAGGATGCCCTGGATGATTGGCAGAAGGACAGGCCGAAAATCGATGCCGCGCTTCGAGAGGTTAATGGGTACGGATTGCCCGCAGGATACAAACTGGAAGAAGACCCGGGAGAGTGGGACCTCTACGACGTAGCGGTTTTGTCCTTCTTCTGGGCAAATCAGCCATATCAGGATCTTTTGCTGCCCAGGGTGGCTCACAGGGGGAAAAGATATGCCGGCACGGTAAACGAGCTGGTTACCCGGGTCTTCCAGCTGGGCGGAGACAAAGACGACGTCCTGGCCATGGATACTGAGCCGGTTAAGGATCTTTTTCAGTGGGAGTCTTTCTTTATCGCCAACCGTCTGTATCACTCGGGCATGTGGGAACAGGCCTGGTCAGGCGGAAACATCTGGAGGGCTATCTCCTCGGGAGAGGTATTCCTGTGCTTTTTGCATCAGATCGATCTCTTCTTCGTGCACGGGGGGTCCGATCCCACCATGACCGGCTACCTCTCTGATCCGTCCGACATGGGTGTCTCCATCATTCCAAAAGGGGTCTCGCTGGAGCTCACCCCGGATGGCCTGCCCAAAAGAGAGGGGGGACATTTCTCCAACCTTTACGGATGGTGGTGGGGAATTCCGGTTACCTCACCCGATCCCGAGCTATCCTACAGGTTAGCCAGATTTATCACCAACAGGGAGAATCAGATCGACGAGTGCTCCCGGTTCGGAATGTTCCCGGTTCGAAAAGACGTTTTGGACGATCTAGCTCAGGCGTTTGACGAGCAGTGGAAGCAGGAGATTTTTAAAGTCAGCCGGCGGCAGTTTGAGAGCGGCACCAAAGAACTTCCCCGGCTGAAGCAATGGCCCCATGTTGGCAAAAATTATCTGGACGCCTGGTATGACATTTCGGTGAAAAGAAAAATCGTAAAAAGCGAAACAATCTCAGGCGCTTTAGAGCATTATGCCCGGATCAATGAAGATATCGTCTCTTCTCTTAAGACTGAAGAGTAACCTCTTCACCATCGGTTTTTTCATCCCCGCCTTTTTGTACCTGTTCAGCTTTTTTGTTATAATTTTGGTCTTCCTCTTAAAATTCTCCTTTTCCGGGAACCTGCCGCTTCTCTCCCTGTTCTCCTCCCCCGAATTCAAGCAGGCCCTATGGAGAAGCTTCTATTTTATGGGAGTAGGCACGCCGCTTCAACTTGCGGTGGGCTTGCTGCTCGCGCTTCTAATCCAGCACAGCTTCAAAGGGGTGGGAGCGGTGAGAAGCCTGTTTATGATCCCCATTGCCATACCTGCGCTGGTGACCGCCATAATCATAGATCTGCTTTTTTCCTATCCCTTCGGTCCGGTGAACGATCTTCTGCTGGGCCGGCACGGTTTTTTCCCACAGGCGGTTAGTTTTCCAGTAAATTGGAGCGGCTCGGAATTTCTATCCCTGGGTCTGGCCATTTTGGGCAAAACCTGGAGGGACATGCCCATCTCCATGTTGATTTTGCTGGCGGGACTGCATTCGATTGATAGGGAGCAATATGAGGCGGCCAAGACCATGGGCGCGGGAGCCTGGCAGGAGTTCAAATATCTGACCCTGCCTCTTCTGACTCCCGCCATCCTGACCATTCTGATCTTGCGTTCCATTGAAAACTGGAAGGAGTTCGTCTTTCCTTTCGTCCTGGCCCCCTCCTATCCTCTTTTGGGGGTGCTGATCGAAAGGCTTTATCATGTTGAGCAGAATCCGGCCCTGGCTGCATCAGTGGCTTTGGGCTTGGTTATCTTGATTGCGCTGACCACACTGCTTTTCACTGCAGTGACAAGATTGGTGAGAAGACATCTGGTGAGAGTTTAGAAACTGAGGATCTCATTTGTGATGAAGGCTATCAAGCTCTTTTTGATTGGAGTGGTGCTCTTTTTCATTGTCTTTCCCCTGTTCATGATGACCAAGTACAGCATCTCGGATCGGGAGAGCATCGTCACCGGCGGAGAGTATCCGGAGCCCCTTTTCCCTTTCCAGCCCACCTTGGAGATGTTCGGAGTCTTGTGGTCAAGAGGCGACTTTCTGAAAGCGGGGTTGACCAGCCTGTGGGTAGGGCTCGTCGCGGTGGTCTTTTCTCTTCTCCTGGGGGCTCCCACGGCATATGCGTTGGCTCGATTTAAGATTCCCGGAATGGCGGTTTTGCTTTTCTTTCTCCTGTCGGTGAGACTCTTCCCTGACATCTCGGCGGTGATTCCGGTGGCAGAGCTTCTCCTCTCCCGGCCCTTCTCGCTTCTTCCCCCGGTAATTTTAGTGGGACTGGCTCACACCCTTTTGGCTCTGCCATATACTGTGTACATCGCTAAAGGGGTTTTTGAATCCATCCCCAGAGATTTGGAGGAACAGGCATTCGTGTTGGGAGCGCCCAAATCGCGCGCCTTTCTGAAGATACTGACGCCACTAGCATTGCCTGGCCTGGGAGCGGCCGCCATCTATACTTTTTTCCTTTCCTGGAACGAATTCATCTTCGCTTACTTTTTGACATTTCAGGGGACGGAGACTACATTACCTGTGTATCTTTTGAGGATCTTGAGTTGGTCACCGCAGAAGAACTTCATCTCCGCCATCTCGGTTCTGATATGCATACCGGTGATCATCTTCACCTTTCTGGTGCAGAGGCACATGCGGGAGGGGTTAACTGCGGGCGCGGTGAAATGAAACACCTCACCCCCTTTAATCCCCCTCTCCATTTTATGGAGAGGGGGAAAGAGGGGGAGAGGTAAAAGAAGAGGTGTTCGTGGGAGAGGTCAGGTTAAGAGATCTAACGAAGAAATTTAGAGATGTTGTCGCAGTCGATAAGATAAGCCTCAACGTCAAGGATGGGGAGTTCCTGACCCTGGTGGGACCATCCGGTTGCGGAAAATCTACCACCTTGAGGGTGGTGGCGGGTCTGGAGAATCCCACCTCCGGGGATATCTTCATCGACGGAGATAGGGTAAATGACCTCCCGCCGCAGAAACGAAACATCTCCATGGTCTTTCAAAGCTATGCCCTCTTTCCGCACATGACGGTGGAATCCAACTTAGCCTTCGGTCTGAAGATTAAGAAGAAGAGCCCGGAGGAAAAGGCCAGGCGGGTGAAATGGGCGGTGGAACTTTTGGGCCTTTCCGGTTTTGAAAAAAGGCTTCCCAAAGAGCTCTCCGGCGGGCAGAGGCAGAGAGTGGCTCTGGGAAGAGCCTTGGTTTTGGACCCGAAAGTACTGCTCTTAGACGAGCCCCTCTCTAATCTGGATGCCAAGCTGAGATTGCGCATGCGAACCGAGTTGAAGAGATTGCATAAGAAGATCAAGACCACCATAATCTACGTGACCCATGACCAGGCGGAGGCCATGACGTTAAGTGATAGGCTGGCTGTGATGAAAGACGGTAAGATCCTTCAGGTCGGGACGCCCGGGCAAATCTACGAAAAGCCTGTCGATATTTTCTGCGCAGGATTCATCGGCAGCCCTCCCACGAACTTCTTTCCCGGAGAAAGAGTGCCGCAAGTCAAGGACAAAAACGTGATAGTGGGAATTCGTCCGGAGGATTTATCCATCTCTCTTAGTAGAATCGACAGCGGTATTTGGGGAAGAAGCAGCGTCACCGAAAGTCTGGGTTCAGACAATTATCTGCACGTAGAGACTTCGGAGGTTCTGGTTTCCGTCAGACTTAAGCCCGATGAGAGAATTGCGGAGGATAAGCCGGTCTGGCTGGTAGCCGGCAAAGAAAAGCTTCACCTTTTTGATCAATCCTCGGGCAAAAGAATTACGTCATAAAGAAAAAACAACGCAAGGAGAGAGCATGAAAATCACGAACTTCAGAGATGTCGAGGCAAAGGCAGTGGATGATCCTGATGCCAGGGGAGCAAAGGTCAGATGGCTGATTTCAGAAAAAGACGGTGCCCCCAATTTCGCCATGCGGTTGTTTGAGATGAAGCCTGAGGGATACACTCCCTATCACAAGCACGAATGGGAGCATGAGGTGTTTGTCCTCAAGGGCCGGGGGAGTTTGGTCACCGAAACCAAGAATTTCCCCTTAAACGAAGGTGATGCGGTGTTTGTTCCGGGGAACGAGAATCATCAGTTCAGAAACGAATCCGATGAGCCTCTGGTGTTTCTTTGCATGGTTCCGCACCAGAGATAACGATTGAACTGATCCCGGAATCAGCTCAATCGGAAGTCTGGTGAATCTTCCGATAATAGCGAGGATTGAGTGGGTCTAACTCCCGAGAAAACCTCACTCCCTGTTTCCCTCTCTGCACTTTGCGGTTCGACTTTGCTCACCCTCCTGAGCCTGTCGAAGGATGGAGAGGGGGACCGAGGGGGGGAGGTAAAAAACCCCTGCTTTGTAACCGTAATCCAATCCTCGGACTGGATTCAAAGCCATAATGCTTGAAGAGATCGAAAATAAATATGGTCGGCCTAGGCAGTTGACCATGTCCTTTCCCATGGGTCCAGCCGAATTCGACATGTTGAAAAGCAGCATGAGCGACGGGCGGGACTCCGACGTCACGCTGTTTATTTCCAAAGACGGTAAAGTCGTGGTGATCGCAAAACCGTGGTATCCGGAAGGGCTTTACCGGGCGCCCAGCGGAGGCATCAAGCCGGGCGAGGATTTAGAGCTTTCTGCCAAGAGAGAGGCATACGAAGAGACTGGAGCCGATATAGAACTCGAGAAATACATTTTAAGAATCCGGGTCACCTTCACCTGCGACTCCCGAAAAGAAGAGTGGACCAGTCATGTGTTCACCGCCAGACATCTCTCCGGTGATCTAAGACCTGTCGACACGAAGGAAATCAAGAAGGTCGCCCTGATGAGCTTAGAGGAGTTCGCCGCGTTGAAGGAAAAGCTCCTGGCACAGGATTCCGGCGGGCTTCACTATCGTGCTGCCTTAACCGAGGCGGCAATCAAGGAGATTGCAGGTTCTTGACCCCAGAGACACGGGAATTCTTAGACTCTGTAGCCGTCCGGCCTGAGGCGGGAAGAGGATTCTGTGTTGCCTCACCCCCCATGCGCGACTTGAAGGTTGCGGCGACCACTTGAAACAAGCTGTATGCCTGAGAAGTTCTTGCCCAGACAGCAAAATCTCCTCCAAAAGGAAAAAAATCCGCCAGATCAGAGGATCTGGCGGTCATAGATTTCTATTGGTTCTCGCACATGTTCGGACAGGGGTTGTACCCCTGTCAGGAAAACGTTGGGGCAGGGGCTCGTCCTGAAAGCTCGCCCTAAAGGGTTCAACCCCCGCCCCAACAGAAGGATTTTGCATTACTTCACGCAACCTGAAGGTTGCGGCTACCATTTAAAACCCAATTACGATTCCTTCGTCTCGTCCGGCCCTTCCTCAGGCTCCTCACCAATCAACTCTCCCCTGGCGATCATTTTTTCGTAATCCAACGGGTGTTTTTCCATGTATTCCTCTTCGGTCATGGTGCCGGTGAGAACGGTGAAGTTGATGGGGTAGTTTTCCGGATGTATGAACATGTAGAAGAAATGCCACACCACAATCGCCAGCGTCGCCAGCATAGCCTCATAATAGTGGATTGCCTTTGCCACGTCCAGCAGCCACTTGGGGATGAAGCCCAGGAAGAAGGTCTCAAACCACAGGGGGAAGCCGGTTATTATCATCACGAATCCGCCCCACATGAGCGCCCAGTACTCCGCCTTCTCGGCATAGTCGTACCGATCGAATTCAGGATGTTTGGAGGATAAACCAAGGCTATAGAGGATATTTTGGATAACGTTCCTTGTATCTGATAAGACAGGGAACTTGGCGTTAATCTGGCGCCAGCCGCGTTTGGTGAGTCCGGAACGGAACAAGGCAAATATGAAAAGCCCAATGAACACGACGGCGGCTACCCGGTGAGCCACCCCCCGCGCCACGAAGGCGGTGGAAGAATGGGTCATCCATGAGGACCACCAGGCATCAGGGAACCTGAAGGCGAAGCCGGTTATGATCAGAACGACAAAAGAGAGTACCAGAAGAAAGTGCCACATTACCTCCAGAGCGGTCCACCTTATCACCCTGCCACTCTTAGCCTCTCTATAACGCTGTCTGGCAAATCTGAGCATGATGACCGCATTGTGAGCGAGCATACCACCTATGGTCAGCACGATCATGAGAAGGTAGATTCTTCTCACCCAATAGACCCCAATGTCTTTCTTACTGGTGGAAACGATATGTACTGATCCCTTGGCGTAGTTGGGTCCCGCTCCTTTGTGACACTGCCCGCAGGTTTGCGGAATATTGGCCTGGTTGATGGTGGAAAGCGGGTCGTCCTGCGACCTGACATTATGGCTGGTGTGGCAGCTAACGCAACTGGCGGTGGTGGTATCGCCGGATCTGCTGCCGACGCCGTGATAGGTGTCAAGATACGGGGTAACCCTCCGCGTAACGTATCCATACTTCTCGTAAATCCTCTCCCGGGAATGACAGTAGGTGCAGGTCAGCTTGGATACGTTTGCACCGAAGGTAGAAGATGTTGGATCTGAGGAGGATTTGATGGCATGAGCCGTATGGCAATCGGTGCAGACCGGAGCATCCGGGTCTCCCCTCTCCACCGCCGTGCCGTGAACGTCCTCACTGTACTCCTCTTCCTCCAGGTGACACTGCCCGCAGGTCGAAGGTACGTTACTCCGATGAGCGTAGGAGGCCGGGTCAGATTGGAACTTCAGGTCATGGCTTCTGTGACAGTCTGTACAGACCGCCACTCCCAGATTCTCCTCCTGAAGCGCCTTGCCGTGAGCGCTTTCCATGTAGTCCCCATAGGGGCCGGGACATTTGTCAGACTTGCGACATACGTTCTTTTCCCGGCCGTGACATTGGCCGCACATCTTGGGCTGATTCCCCCGGTAGGCCTGATCTTCCTCGTCATCCACGCCCCGGATATTATGATAACCATGACAGTCGCCGCAGATGGGAGCGTCCGCTACACCCTCACGTCTTTTTCGTGCGTGATAACCCGCCTGATAAAGCTTATCTGCTTCCGCGTGACACATGCCGCAGCTTGCCGGCTCCAGAGATGTCTCATGGTATTCGGCTTTGACGCCCAGGTGACATCCCGTGCAGCTAAACATGCCGTGAACCGACTGCTCGAATGCCGATTGGTCCACAAAGAGCGAAATCTCCTTCCCGGTCGAGTCCTCCTTGGTCAGGCTCTCGTCCGCGTGGCACATCATGCAGTTCTCAACCGACTGGGCGAAAGCTTTCGGGACGACAAGGAAGATCAGAAGTATTGTCGGAGTTAAAAGAGTCAAAAGTCGTTTCGTCATCTGTTCACCTTTCTACAGCTTGTGACTTTTTTCACTTTCGATCCACCGAAAATAACCACGCATCCCCCGTTTGTCAAGCTTTTTCATGATCTAACCAGCAGGGATATCGTACTTTTACACTTCTTCGCGCCTTTTGAGTCTCTCTGGTTATGTAGAACTCCGATTGCGGTAGCCGCATGCTTCCTTCGAACTTCGTCTCTTCCTTCGACCCTGAGGTCTCAGGACCGAAGGGCAGGACAAGTCAGCCTGCGCATCTGTTCTGCTAATGTAGGAAGGACTGGCGTACCCTCAAGGGCGCGGCTACCATTCAAACCCCAGCCTGGTGTCTGTCGTGCCCTCCCGGTTCCGCAGAAGCTCAATTTTGGCAGCCGTAGGCTTTAGCTGGGCAGCTTCGCGGGCCCGGCGCAGACAGAAGGTCGTGAAAGAGATTTCAGTCCCACGGGTTTACACCCTTTGGTTCAAAAACATCGATCCCGCCAGCGCGAGGAGCATTATCAGAACCAGGAGGCTTTCACGACTCATGATTGGAATCTCGGGCGAAGGTGTATAGATCGCTGTGGATATCGGCCCGTCGCTAACAAGGTATTGATTCAGAGGGTTCCCGTTCCGGTTCAAGCGGTTAATATCGTCTGCATCGAAGCTGCACGCCAGAACCTGGGATGGATGCAGGGCGGTGACCGATATCACGCCGTAATCGGTGGTGATGGGATCGGCTGAGTTCCGTATCATGGTATCCGCATAGCTATCGAAGGTATACACCTCGCCGGGATTCGGATTCCAGCCACCGGCCGCCAGGTAGCCCACACCATCGGTTCCGATCGAAATAACTCCAGGGCTGCCGCCCGTGGGTATGCTGTCGATCACGGTATCGGTATTTGTGTCGATGCGATAGATCTGGCCGAAGACAGAAAAGTAATCACCGGTGCACATCACGTTCAATTCACCTTCAGGGTCTAAATCCAGATACTGGGGATTCATTCCCACGGATATGCTGTCTACAACCTCTTCAGCTTGCAAATCAAACACGTAGACCTTTCCGGTAATGTAGCTGTAAGCTTTGATGTCGTTTGCCCGATGAGTCGCGTCAAACACCCAATCCCGCCCGGTGACGCTCCGGTAGGCGTAGAACTGAAATCCGGTGCAGCAAACGTAGAGTTTGTCTCCCACAACCATCAGACCTTCAGGAGTCAATCCAACCCCGTATTCGCCCACCACCATCTTATTGATCACATCCACCTTGGAGATGGTATTGGTCATGAGATTGGTGACATAAGCGTACTGGGAATCCACGAAAGCCATGTGAAATGGATTGCGATCCCCCCCGATAATGATGTAACCCACCGTGTTCTCAGTTGTCAGGTCGATGATCTGGATGTTGTGATCCAGCGAGTTGACAACGTAAGCATTGTCACCTTGAATGATTACCTGATTCGGCGCCTCTCCTAAAGCTACGATATCGTTGACAACCTGGTTCGTGGTCAAGTTGATTTTGGACAAAGTCTTTCCCAGATTGTTGATCAAGTAAGCAAATCTGTCAGCCCGAGCCGTGGCTGAGAATGAGGCTGTAAACAATATGGCGTACAGAGAGATAGAAAAAAGCGATCTCCTAAGCATTGATAGAACCTCTGTTAAAGAGTTTATTTGTTTTTTGAATATCCATTCGTTGTCAATTGAATTCGCGGGTGAAAGCTATACTCACACTCCAGGCTCTGCCGGGCATGGGATGCCGGTAGATCACCTCGTATTCTTCGTCAGTCAGATTCCTCCATTCGCATCTCAGCTTTGTTTCAACTCCCCACAGTTTCTTTTTCAAGCCCAAGCTGAGATCCTGAAGATGGTAAGGCTGCTCTCTCTGTGCGATTGAGTTGGCGGGTCCATTGAACCGTTCCGATACCCAGCGCAGCTTGTAGAGAATATCAAGGCTCCTATAGTCAAATCTGAAGCTCAGGTTGGTCACGTAGCGCGGTCTGAAAGGGATAAACTTCCCGTCATAGATTCTATCTCCGCTCTTGTTCTTTGCATAGCAGACGGTGTTATTGTAGCCGACCTCCAGTATGTCCTCTGGGCTTTTCCAGTTGATGAAATCCTCGTGACCATAGATTCTTGCGCGGGATATGTTGACCGGTTGATATCTCCCGTCGAAGCGCCTGTGCCACTCGATGAGATCAGTGACCACGTTGTGAAAACAGGTCATACCCCCTGATAAGCTTCCCAGCCAGGGAAGATGGACTTCGCCTCCCGCCTCAGAATGCTCGCTCTTCTCCGGTAGCAGATCGGGGTTTCCTACTGCAAAGACATCTTCCTTCCAGAACAGAGCATTATTTGAAGGCTGACGATAGGACTTCCCATAATTCGCTCTCAGAGTCAGCCGGTAATTCTGGCCACGCGAAATGCTAAGGCCAGCCTGAGGTGAGATGAAATCCTTCAAAGCTTTGGACTGATCCCATCTAACGGCGAAACTGAGATTCAACTTCTCGAACAACAAAGCTCTGGGGAGAACAATGTGCTGTTCGTCTGAGACGAAGGCGCCGTACGTTTGCCTGCTCATTTTGCCCATGCTTCTTTGTGGATCGAGAATATCAGTATGGTGAAGAACATCCTGCTGAAACTGAGTGCTTATTTTCAGCTGGTTAGCGGCGAGAATCCTCACGTTGCCAAGCACAGAAAAATCGCTGACGTCGTTTACATATTCGCTGTTGAAGGGCCGTCCGGCGTCACTTCGGAAATGCTGGCTGAAGCGAGACCAACTCAGATTATTCTCCACCGAGAAAGCGGCTGAAAAACGGTGAACGAATTCCAGGCTGAAGAGCTTCCGCTCATCTTCCACCCAGGCTCTTTCGTAATCCACCATCTGTCCGTAGGCTCCGGGGAGACCACGTTTTGATCGATAGACGTGCCCCGAAAAGCTCATATCAGTCTGTTGGGCGAGAGGATAGCTGCCGGACAAGAAGAAATTGGAGGCCTTCCTGTATGCGTTTTTTCTGGCTGTCGTGGAATCACCATTTTGGCCCTGGCTCTTTAGAATCTGCCGTGTTCGCGGGTCGTGATGAAACCAGATTTCGAAATCGTTCTTGGAGTATTGGTAGCTTACCGCTAACTTGGCGTTCAGCTTTTCAAAAAAGGTATTCGAGAAGGACGACGAGTAGGTCTCGGATTTCCACTTTCCCCAGTGGCTTTCCAAGCTGAACTTGAGCGGCTCCCTGCTCTTTGAGGGCCGGGTGACGATGTTGATCACGCCTCCTAACGCGTCAGCACCCCAGCGGGCAGATTGACCGCCTTTCAGGATTTCCACCCTCTCCACCATTTCCAGAGGAATGGTGTTCAAGTCGGCGACTCCGCTGCCGGACGGATTGATTTTGTGACCGTCAACCAGTACCAGGACGTGTCCCGGCGAGCTTCCCCTTATGCTCACCTGTCCCGACCCACCCGCACCGCCGCTTCCCTGCACAAAGACGCCGCTGACGTTCTCGATAACCTCGGCGAGCGTTCTTGCCTGCATCCTGCGTATCTGCTGTTTGTCTATGGTCTCGACGGAGGTGATCCTAACAAGCTCTTTCTCAGCGGTCACCTCTAAGCCAGGGAGTACGAAAGTCTTTCTTCTAAGGTGGACATCAATCCGCGTGGTAATATCTTCACTCACATTCAGCTGAGAAACCGCCTGGTTTTCATATCCGGGGCATGAAACCTTTAAGGAGTAGGTCCCGGTCGGTATCTTCTCAAAGAAGAAATAGCCTGAATTGTCCGTCCTGCGCTGATAATTCGTTCCTGCTATTCCTACAATAGCCCCAGGTACGCGATGACCGTCATCCCGGTCATAGATGTGCCCTTCAATCTTTATGTTGGACTCAGCGAAGGCGAAGGCTGGGTATAACCATATGATCAGGCAGACGGAAAGAATGAAGACCAATCCCGCTCGACGCGTCCAGAGGGGTCTCCGCCGAGCGCCTGAATACAAAATTCTCTTGAAGCGGCGGACGGCGGACTTGTCCTGCCTTCGACCCTGCACTTCGTCCCGAGGCTCAGTGTCGAGGGAAGGCTCAGACCCGAAGGGAGCGAAGTCGAAGGACTGTGGACTTGTCCTGAGCGAAGTCGAAGGGCTGCGGACCTTCTCAGTTCCGAGAGAATTTGCAGAGGAGACTCTCATTTTTCGCCTTCTGGTTGCCACTTGCCAGGGAGGATTAGGGCTTCCGGCTCGAAAGCGAACAACAAAAAAACCCCGCCTATGGCGGAGTTAAGGTGCTTTCTGGCCCTTCCCCTACCCGCGCAAGGAAATGAGAAAACAATCAATCTGGCAGGTCTCCTGACTTTGTGGCTTCGGACCTACTCGCTTTCGCCTTCCCGTCCCTCTTAACGCGAGACAGTGACTTCTTCCTAAGCTTTCGTAGCCACTTACAGTAGCGGGGCTGTGGCGGAATCTCACCGCCTTCCCTCATGGCCCCTTTCGGGGCACCAGACCAACAGTTTGCTTATCAGAGATCAAGTTTCAGTTATATTATATGCGATCTAACGCTTCGAGTCAAGAAGAAAAGCTGACTTTTTTCGAAAATGAGAACAGCAGTTAGCTGGCACGTTCGGGATAGAGTCGTAACCAGCGCCTAGCTTAAGTTAGGTGCCGGACCTCGGCGCAACCTAAACGTCGCTGCTGCCGCCCTGCACACTCGGCCGATGAACCTGCACCATCTGGTCGTGACGCCATGGCTGGCGGCAGTTGTAGTTGCCCGATTCATTGGGCATCTTTTCTGTTCGATGAATCGATCAACCAGCTTCCCCGACGACTTTCATGGCTTGACCATCCGGAGATATTCATCTCTCGATAGCGAATAGTAAAGGCAGCCTTCGTAGGAGCTGTATTTCTCTGGCGACCTCTCGATTTTCTTCCGATAGATCATTCCCAGCTTCTCGATGATCCTCACCGATGCAACGTTCTGGGGGTCAGTAACGGCTACGATATTATCGAGCTTGATGGCATCAAATCCGTAGTGAAGCACCGCCTTGGCCGCTTCGGTGGCCATCCCCTTTCCCCAACGATCTTCAGACAGCCCGTAGAAGATCTCGATCTCTTCCGGACTGAACTCAAGCGGGCCGAGTCCACACCAGCCAATCAGCTTCTGTTCCTCCTTCGAAACCACAGCCAAGGTGAATTTGAGAATGCATTCCGGAGTGTTCTTGTCATAGCAGTCAGTTAGCCACGAAATTATGCGTCGGACCTCCTCCAGCGACATCACGTCTTCGGGCAGATATTTCATCACCTCTTCCTGGCTCACTATTTCGTGCAGTGCCGCAGCGTCGTTCAAGTTGAATGGTCTGACTATTAGCCGTTCCGTTTCAAGACGCACATTCCTGAACATGTCACCAGTCTGTGAATTTGTAGTTGCCTGATTTTTGGTTCGACAGTTCGACGAGCTCACTGTCCTGAGCCAAGTCGAAGGACAGGCTCACCATCCTGTCCTCGACCCTGCACTTCGTCCCGAGGCTCAGTGTCGAGGGAAGGCTCAGACCGAAGGGAGCATGTCGAAGGATCGGGCGGACTTTGGGCTCTATGAATCGAGCGACACGACTACTAAAGCCAGCCTTCTTGTCTATACCATTTGACTGTCTCGGTTGCCCCGCGCTCAAGATCATATTCGGCGGAGAAGCCTAATTCGGCTCTGGCTTTGGAAACGTCGAGCCCCCAATATCTTTGAGTTATCTCCTTCGCCTTCTGAACATTGAAGGCGGCTGGCTTTCCTGAGAGTTTGGAGAAGCTCTCGGAAAAGAAGGCCAGGAAAAACACAACGCTTTTGGGAATCTTTAGAGGAATGATTCTTTTATTCAGAACCCCGGCCATGATGTTGAATGCTTCTTTCCAAGAGTACACCTTGTCGTCTGCGATAAAGTAAGTTTGACCAATACCTCTGGGATTCTCCCCTGCTCGGATGGTCCCCTCAACTAAGTCTTTGACATACACCAGGCTCAAAAAGCTCTCCCCTCTTCCGAGGGAAATCCGAAATCCCTTGCTCGCCACCTTGAAGAATCCCAACACGTCCGTATCCCTGGGCCCATATACGGCAGGAGGGCGAATGACGGTTATGGGCAGTTGTGAGGAGTACAGCAAGATGACTTTTTCTCCTTCCAGCTTGCTTTCACCGTAATCGGTCACCGGCCGGCAGGGTGCATTCTCATTCAGGGGTCTCTCGTCATCTCCGGGGCCCACGGCAGCCTGACTGCTTATATACACAAATCTCCGAAGCTTTGGATTCTCCTCCAAACATGCTTCAACCAAACTCTTGGTTCCTTCCGCGTTCGCTTTAAAATACTCTTCCCTGTTTTTCGCTTTGGTCAGGCCCGCAGCGTGAAAGACCAAGCCCGCGTTCTCAAGCACACCCTTTAGAGAGTCTTTGTCCGCAATGTCTCCGTAGACGTACTCCACTTCAAGACCGGAGAGCCATCTTAAGTTGCTGGTCTTCCTCACCAGACATCTGACCTGATATCCCCTCTCCAGAAGCCCCTCCACCAGATGGCTGCCCACGAAACCGTTTGCCCCGGTGACTAATGCTCTCAGATTCTTGCTCATAGCCTGATTCTCTAAACAGTGATTTACTAACTAAGGTGTTCAAAAGATCTTTCAATATAAGACAACTCGAGTTCAAATTCAAACAAAACTTCTGAGCCAAAGAAAAAGCCTTTGGTGCATCAGATCAAAGGCGTGGGAATCTGTCTATCCCGGATTTCAATTGGAACTTTCCTGTTGACAGCAACTATTAGCTGTAGTACATTTTTTTGGTATTGGCTATCCTCGCCGCAATCGCACAATGAGTGCAATCAATGGGCCTGGAGTTTATGAACATGAAAAATCGAATATGGTGTAAGGCTGAAGGACCTCTCCCAGCGCCAGTTGAATTGACTATCTCATCCTCTGATCGAATCGAAAATAACTTGGCAGTAACATGAACATATTTATGACTGAAAGCCTGCGAGACCGTAGCATAACGGTCTGCTATCGTCCAATACAGGCCCTTGCGGGTAAAGTGCATATAGTTACTTCCTTACTAAGTGAGGCGGGATATCGGGTAACCCAGGTATCTAACGAACGTTTGCATTTAAAGAAAACAGATATACTCTGGATTCTGGATAATGCAAATTGGTTTCCGATGGTCTGCAAGCAGCTCCATACCATCCCCAAGAGTGAGCGTCCCCTTATCGTAATCTGGCATACTGAACCGTTACCCCCCCCGAAATCAGCAGGACTGCCTTCTCCAAGCCTTAATCTGCGTGAGATCGGTAAGATTCTACTGCGGGATAGGCGGGCCACCGACGTATACACCAATTACTCTCAATTACGCGCTCTGAAGGAGGACGGAATTCCAGATTTTCTGGTGGTCTCCACGCCGGGCCGGAAAGAATTCTTAGCGGAGCATGGCTTAGCTTCAACATTTGTGCCTGTTGGATACCATCGCACTGAAGATGGATACGATATGGGCCTTCATAGAGATATCGAGGTTCTTTTCCTGGGAGCGCTTAACATCCCACCCCGCAGGAGACTTTTCAGGAGATTACGCCGGAGTGGTATTAATCTAATAGCCAAAGGCAGCTGGTTTGATCCTGATCTTTGGGGGGAAAACCGCACAAAACTTTTGAACCGTACCAAGATATTCCTCAATCTTCAGCGATATCCCGGCGAGTTATCTGGCATGCGGCTGATTATGGGGATGGCAAACAGGACCCTGGTTATTTCCGAACCTATGTATAAGCCGGGTGGTTTTATTCCTGGAAAAAATTTTGTCAGCGCAACGTCAGATGAAATGCCTGAGATCATTGACTACTATCTTAACCATGATGATGAGCGTGAAAGCATCGCCACAGAGGGTCATAAATTGGTAACCCGGGAATTGACAATGGAAAGATCGATATCCAGAATTCTGGAGTTAATCAGTAATCATGTCAATTAGTGAAAAGATGATTCCTGTACAACGTCCCTGCATCGGCCAGAGAGAGTTGGATGCTGTCAGTGGCGTTTTTAACAGCCGATGGCTGGGAATGGGATCGGTGACACGGGCATTTGAAAAAGAGCTCTGCGAGTTTCTTGGCGTTAAGCATGTCATCACTGTATCCACCGGCACAGCCGCATTGCACTTGGCATTGGCTGTGCTGGAACTGAAGCCGGGAGACGAGGTTGTCGTGCCATCGCTCACATTCGTATCGTGTCTGCAGGCAATTCTGGCTGTGAGAGCTCGTCCGGTATTCTGCGACGTAGATGAGAACACATTAAATGTGGACATAGACGATGCGAAGCGCAAAATAACAAAGCGAACTAAGGTAATCATGCCGGTCCATTTTGCCGGGGTTGTCTGCGACATGGAGAAATTGCTGACAATCGCCCGAGACGAGAAGATCAAAATCGTAGAAGATGCAGCCCACGCTTTCGGCTCTACATACAAAGGACGCATGGCGGGAACCATAGGTGATATTAATTGTTTCAGCTTCGATCCGATTAAGAACATCACCTGCGGTGAGGGGGGCGCGATAGCGACCAACAACCATGAGTTAGCCAGTCGAGTTCTGCCCAAGCGCAATGTTGGTATCAATAAAGACACGTGGACCCGCCTTGAAAAGAAACAACCCTGGTACTATGAAGTGGTCACACAAGGCTACAGGTATCACTTGAGCAATATAAATGCAGCCATAGGAATTGAGCAACTCAAGCAATTCAGCGAATTCAAAGCAAGAAAGCAAGCTGTCGTCAGGTCGTACGATGAATCATTTAAGGAGGTGGATGGACTGAAACTGATCAGACATCCTATCGAGGAGACATTTCCGTTTTTCTACGTGATTCGCGTTCTGAATAACCGGCGTGATGCGCTTATGAATTATCTGAAGGAAAGGGGTATAGCAAGTTTGGTGCATTACATCCCCAACCATCTCCATCCCCTATGCGCTGAATTCCGCGTGCCTCTGGCTACCACGGAGCGGTTATACGACGAGATCCTGACTTTGCCGTTATACTTCGAAATGAGCGACGCGGACGTTAGAAGAGTAGTTGAGGGAGTGCTTGCGTTTTTCCAGAAAAATGCTTAGTCAAATGCCGTTCTCAGAAGTATTTTCTATGCAACGCTATTAAGCAGTTGAAGAGATTTCAAAAGACAGAGCCATATGGCATCCCAAAGCAAGCCTTTGCTGATTCTGGGCACAAGGACCCTAGCCGTAGAAGTTGCTGATCTTGTGTCAGAGATTCCGGATTTTCGATTAACCGGTTTCGTTGAGAACATGGACAGACAGAAGTGCGGCGAGAAGTTGGACGGGTTGCCGATCTTCTGGGTGGACGATACAGCTGATTTGGCCGATACTCACTGGGCCGTCTGCGCTCTTGCCACCACGCATCGCAGCCGCTTCACTGAACAGGCGGCAAATCTTGGTTTTAGGTTTGCAACCCTGGTTCACCCCTCGGCAAGAATTTCACCAGCGAGTTCAGTAGGCGAAGGAAGCATTATAAGCCCAGGGGTCATCATAGCCTCTCATACTCAGTTAGGCCGCCACGTTTTCGTCAACCGGGGCGCTTTAGTTGGACACCATACGGAAATGGGTGATTACGTGACCATCCAACCCGGTGCAAATATAGCCGGGGCTTGTCGAATCGGCGAGGCTACCTATATCGGAATGGGCGCCCTGGTACTGGATCATATCAAGATCGGAGCACACTCGATCGTAGGTGCGGGGGCAGTGGTGAACAAGGACGTTCCTGATTATGTACAGGTGGTAGGAGTTCCAGCCAGAATAGTAAAAGAAAACATCTCCGGGAGATAATAAATGAAGTTGGATAAGCTTATCATCAATGTTGCCCTTACGGGCATGGTTCCTGCCAAAAACGACAATCCCAATGTCCCCATAACCCCGGATGAAGTCGCCGACGATTGCCATCGGTGCTACCAAGCAGGGGCTTCGGTTTTCCATCTTCACGCGAGAGACGAAAACGGAGAACCCACCTACGGATCAGAGCTATACCGCGATATAATAACCAAAGTGCGTGGCAAGTGTCCTGATGCCGTCATCTGCGTTTCCACCAGCGGTCGAGTCTTCAAATCATTCGAGCAGCGCTCCGAGGTGCTGAATCTGGATGGAAACGTAAAGCCGGACATGGCATCATTAACCCTGGGTTCACTCAACTTTCCCAAGCAAGCTTCAATAAATGAACCACATATGATTCAAGCGCTGGCTGAGAAGATGAAAAGACAGGGCATCGTTCCGGAGCTGGAGGTCTTTGACCTGGGAATGCTCGACTATGCCAAGTACCTGATCGATCGAAAACTCCTGCATGAACCATTCTACTTCAATTTGATCCTCGGTTCGCTGGGCACACTGAGCGCTACGCCTTTTCATCTTTCGACTTTGACAACGTCTCTGCCTCCAAACGCCACATGGGCAGCCGCCGGTATAGGTAAATTCCAATTCTATGTGAACTCCATGGCTATCACCATGGGTGGGCATGTGCGCGTGGGATTGGAAGACAATTTATACATGGATGCCAAAAAGGAAAAACTGGCAACTAACGTGATGTTAGTAGAACGGCTGGTGAGATTGGCGAGAAGCCTTGAAAGAGAAATCTGCAAACCTCACGAAGCACGGCAGATCATCGGACTGCCATCTCCCGCCATAGTAGACTGTTGAAGTTGGCGATTCATGTGAAACATCCCACCAGCGTCGGTCGGGTGGCCCAAAGCTGCGCTGTGGGATAGTTGGTTGGAGCAATCAGTAGTGGGTAAGGAGCCCGTGCTACTGGGGCTATCAAAGGTTCTGAACTCACCCCCTTGCTCCCCCTCTCTTAGGAAGTCGAAGATCCCGCCGAAGGCGGGAAGAGGGGGCACGGGGGCGAGTTCCAAGTGGTCGCCAGCTTGCCCAAAGCAGAGCTCTGGGCCTCCCATGTTTTTTCGTCATCCACACCTGAGTGTCGAATAAGATGGTTCAATATACTGCAATCGGGGATCGAAAGCAATCAAAAGTTGCAGAATAGAACAAGAAGCCTTTGGCTGGTCAAAGCCAAAGGCTCCAGTACACGGGAGATCAATGTCGGGGTGAACCTGTCCGTTCAGCGCGGAATCTACTTCTTCTTCTCCTCTTTCATTCTTCGAACGCTGTTGGACAGGCATTTGGGGCAGGTGCGCTCGACCATAGGCCCCTTGGGATCAAAGGGCAGCTTGAACTGGTGTCCGCATCTTAAACACTTGAAATCTGCTTCTTGTGCCATCGATTCTCCAATTTAAAATGCAAAATGAAAAATCCAAAATTGTCCGAATTTGGATCCTGCGGACAGTTCAAAGTTCAAAATTAGAAAACCGAAAAAATGAGACAATTTTGAATTTTGAATTGCAGTTTTGCACTTCGTCCTGAGGCTCAGTGTCGAAGGACATTTTGCTCTTTGAACTTTTGATTTTCCTTGCTTAGGTCGTTGCTGCCTTCTCCATCTTCGCTTTGTCCGCTTCCAGCTTGGCCAGCCTTTTCTCCTTCTTGAACTTGAGATCTTTCAGCGCGTTCTTGGTGAATTCGACCTCCTCCTTGGTGACCTTCTTTCTCATCTCCTCCATCTCCTTCATCACCTTGGCAAATTTCTGCCCTTCCGCTGCGCTGATCCATTCTAACTGAAGCCTCTCCGGCCTTACTCCCATCCGCTCCAGCTTATCCCAGAGCTTCTCCACCCGCTTCTGGGTCCAGCGGTTGGCGTTGATGTAGTGGCAGTCGGCGAAGTGGCATCCGGAGACCAGCACGATGGGCGCACCCAGCTTAAAGGCATACAGCACAAACTCCTCATCCACTCTGCCGGAGCACATAGTACGGATGATTCTCTGATTGGGAGGATACTGCAAACGGGACACACCGGCGAAGTCCGCGCCCCCGTACGAGCACCAGTTGCAGGCGAACACGACGGTTTTTTCCATGTTGTCCTCGTCTAAGATGGCTTCTATCTGGGAGAGAATCTGCGGGTCGGTGAAATGCCGCATGGTGACTGCACCGAAAGGACATTCCGCTCCACAGGTACCGCAACCGGCACAGGCAGCGTCGATGATCTGAGCTGGAATCTTGTTCTCCCGATCCACCTCAATGCATTTATAGGGACAGGCCTGGTAGCAGATCTCGCAGGCGGTACACATGTCCTTATCCACCACGGAGGTTATCGCCTCCACCTTGATTCGATCCGCGTTTAAGATGATCTCCGCCCTGGCAGCAGCAGCGCCGGCCTGGGTAACACTGTCCTTGACGTCCTTGGGGAACTCCGCACAGCCCGCAAAGAAAACCCCTTTGGTGGGAGCGTCCACCGGCTTGAGCTTGGGGTGGGATTCCATGAAGAATCCATCCGCAGTGCGGGAGAGGGTCAGAAGCTTCTGGATGCTGGCTCCGTCCTGCCGGGGCAAAACGCCCACGGACAATACCAGCATGTCCAGTTCGTGCTCCTCCACCTCACCGGTAGTGGTATTCTCAACGGTGACCGTCAAATTCTTTGTCTGGGGGTCCTCCACCACTTCACCGGGCAAGCCTCTTATATAGCTGACCCCCGCCTCCTTGCTTCTTCTGAACAGATCCTCGAAGGCCTTGCCAAAGGCCCGGATATCCATGTAGAAGACTTTGCATTCAATATCGCGATAGTGATCCTTCAAGAGCACCGTGTCCTTTATGGTGTTCATGCAGCAGACATTGGAGCAATAGGGATTCCCCCTTTTTGCCGATCGGGAACCCACGCATTGAATGAATCCGATGGTCCTGGGCGTTTTCTGATCGGTGGGACGAATGAAGTGTCCGTCCGTGGGGCCACCGGCACAGATCAAGCGTTCAAACTCCATGGAGGTAATCACGTTCTCGTAGCTGCGGTAACCGTATTCATCCAACTCGGTGGGATCGTAGACATCGATGCCCGTCGCGACGATTACGGCGCCAACCTCGATGTCTACGAACGTATCTTCATCATCGTAGTTGATGCACTTCTTCTCGCATACCTCCAAGCACTTCCCGCAGGCGATGGGGTTGTTGCCCAGGCAGTCCTTCATGTTTATCAGGTAAGAAGAAGGGACCGCCTGCGGAAGTTGCATATAGATGGCCTTGCGTGAGGAGAAGCCCTGCTGGAACTCATCCGGTATTGCCACCGGACAGATCTTGGCGCACTCGGCACAGGCATTGCACTCCTTCTCATCCACGTACCTGGCCTTCTTTCTGATTTTGACTTTGAAATTCCCTACGTATCCCGAGACCTCTTCAACCTCGGAGTAAGTCAGAAGCGTTATGTTGGGATGTCGACCGACATCCATCATCTTCGGACCCAAAATTCATATGGAGCAGTCCATGGTGGGATAGGTCTTATCCAGCGCGGCCATGATGCCACCTATGGATGGATCCTTCTCCACCAGGTAGACCGGTATTCCGGAGTCTGCCATGTCCAGAGAGGCCTGCATGCCAGCCACGCCGCCGCCGATGACCAGAGCAGCCCTGGTGACCGGAACCGTTTTCTCTATCTGCGGCTCCAACTTCCTGGCTCTGGCCACACCGACCTTCACCATGTCCTTAGCTTTTTCCGTGGCCGCCTTGCGGTCATGCAGATGCACCCAACTGCAGTGTTCTCTTAGGTTCACCATCTCCATAAGGTAGGGGTTCAATCCCACGTCGGCCACGCAGGCACGGAAGGTAGGCTCATGCATAAGCGGTGAGCAGGACGCCACCACCACCCGGTTTAAGTTGTTCTCCTTGATGTATTTCTTGATCTCGTTCTGCCCCGGGTCCGCGCAGGTATACTTGTTTAGAACCGACACCGCCACGTCCGGCAGTGTCTCAGCGTACTTACGCACCTCCTCGCAGTCAAGCGAACCGGCGATGTTCAACCCGCATTCGCAGACGAATACGCCGACCCTTAGATCATTTCCACTTCCTGACTTCTTATCAGCCGCCACTTTCACCTCCTAAGGCTTCAATCTATCACATACTCGACAATTTTTGTCTCATTTAGTTAATGCGAAACATCCGGTTCGTTGAAGGAGTCAATCGAAAGGCATTGACCCTCGTAGGGACAGCCCTTGCCTCGGCACTGAGGCTCGGCACGAAGTGTGGCTGTCCGAGATTCTATACGGACAGGGACCCCGCCGTGGCGGGATTTCGCAAGATCAACAAGCCCTGTCCCTACTCCGGTGAATCTCCTTCTACGGTTCATACGTTTTCATCCCGACCGCCATGTCTTCCCACCACTCCACTTTCTTGATGTTGATCTTCAATACGCAATAGTCTTTTGTCTCCGGGCCATCAGGCCAGAACTGCGAGGGATCATAGGAAGCCAGGCCCCAAACTCGCTTTTTCTGTTCCATGTCCTCGACTATCTCGGCCTCGCCGATTATGGTGGCAGCTTTTTCCCCCTGCGGCTGCTGAACAAAAGCCAAGCTCACCCTCGGGTTCGTCTTTATCTGCTCCACCTTTCTGGAGGCCGCAGAGGTAGCTATCCATACCGACATATCGTCCTCGACCATTGCGGCGACCGGTCGTACTCTCGGCTGCCCGCCATCACAGGTGGCGAAGAAGGAGAAGTTGCTGGCCTCCTTCATTATCTGAACTATACTCTCCTTATCGGAAGTACTCATATTCAAGCCTTTCTTCTTTGATGTTCAGTTAGCTTTCACATCTCTCCAAGACGAAAACCAATTTGATTGTCTCAAAACATCATTTCGAGATCACAGAGTCCAGTTGAATGGGATTCACAATCCCAGTAATACCTTCCTTTGCCTCATAGGCAAAACTGCCATGCTCCATGAAATGCAGTGCCAGAAAGTCGATACAGATTGAGGTATTGTTACGAGGGTTGGTCATCTCGATGTATCCCATGTTTGCGGTCTCGCCACACTTGGAACATCTGTAAAGGCCGTAGGTGTGCCTAAATTTAACTTCTACCCACTCGATAGAGTCGGGATGGCTGTGGATGGTGTTGCACATGCTCTTGGCCAACTGAGGACCATCGAGCACGCCGTTTTGGTCGGTATCGTGGTCGGAAGGGCTCAACCCGAAATGCTCTTCCCACTCGTCTTTCAGGTAATCTTCATCCAGGTCCTTTTCCAAGGTTATCCAGTGCGCATCGGGTGCCTCCGCTGGTGTGGTGGACTTATGTGTACATCCGGCCAGCAAAAGACAGGAAGCCAATCCCAGAGAGGGAATAAAACCCGCAGCCTGCCTTCCGCTGCAGCTCCTCGCGTAGGACCCCAGCTGTAGCCGCTTGGCTTCTTCGTGTATGGCCCTGTATCTCGGCAGCAACTCCGGCGTCACCACGCAGTCAGGACACGCCCAGTGGAACAAGATTTCCTGGTCTTGCTGGTCCAAGCGATTTGCCAGGTAACCATGCTCCGCAAACGATTGCACGCAGCATTCCGGGTAGCCAAACAGTTCTCCTTCCAGCCGTTTGGTCTCGCGAGAATGATCGATCGGTTTTTTCATAAAGGCATTTTGATATGCGCCTATCAGCCCTTCATCTCTGCTGAATAGTAATTCCTCACAGGCCCGACCGGACTCAAGGCATCTCTGCACCGTCTCCGTCTTAAGTCCCAGCGACTTGAGCGTCCTGATCTCGCTCCTTCCGAATTCCCCCTCCCAGCGACTGAGCGGTTTGACTTGCTTCTGCGTGAGCAACCCCAGGTAAAGCAAATCAAACTCAATGTTTCTCAATCTCATGTCCTCCCCCTTGTTAACTGATTCATCCCTTCTATCCTCTGATCATCACCCGCATTCCTGATTACTTTAGAGCCTGAGCGAAGAATGTCGTTAAATCCAGGATTTCTATCTTATCCTCCTCCGAATATCCTTCAGCATTTTGCGTACACGAAAAATGAATCTGGCATTTGGGGCAAGCGGTGATCAAAACTTCCGCCCCGGTATCTTTTGCTTCCTTCAATCTATTAGCTTGAATCATTCTCGAATACGCATCACAATTAGCCCAGGAAGAGGTTCCACAGCAGATAGCATTCCTCCTGTTCTTTCGCATTTCCACAAGTTCTGCTCCGCAAGCCTCGATCACCTGTCTTGGCGCGTCGAATATACCGCAGAAACGGCCCAATCTACACGGGTCCTGATAGGTAACCTTCTTCCCCAGCTTCTTCAACTTGGATTGATTGTCGGACAACGACTCAGCAATCAACTCGGAAATATGCAACACCTCGTAGTCCTGAGTTCCGAACATCTCCGGGTAATCCACCTTCAGAGTGGTCAGACCTTCCGGACACGAGGTAATTATCTTCTTCGCCCCGGATTCTTTTATTAACTTTAGATTGTGCTCGGCCAGTCTCTTGAAATTCTCCAAGTCTCCCATCCACAAAAGGTCATGCCCGCAGCATCTCTCGTTGGGCAAAACCTGCGGCTCGATCCCCAGGAAGTTCAATATCTTGAGAGTCGACCTGGCCGACTCCAGGGAATTTGCCTTGATATCTGCGAAGAAGACGTCAAAATAGGGGGTGCATCCCACAAAATAGATATATTCAGACTTCTCCGAAGTTTTCAAATCCGGCGTTATCCATCCCAGCCTGTTTTGCTTCAGCTCCGGCGCGGTCATGATCTTCATCAATGACTGCAATGCCCCGCCGTGAGAGCACGCAGCTTCCTGACCATCTCCTTTGGCATCGAATCTGATCAGTCGGGTAAACTGGATGTAGTCGATGTCTGAAGGACATTTCTCCTGGCATTGCATACAGGTGAGACAGGTCCAGATGGTTTTATCTGAAAGCAGGTTCTCATTAGATCCAGTTAACGCCTTGGTCAGAAGCCGTCTGGGAGAATAGCCCTGGTTAACTCTGGAAATGGGGCAGATGGCGGTGCATTTTCCACAATCCAAACAAGAATACGCTCTGGTTTTTTTGAGAGTCTCTTTCATCGCGTGCTTGCCCTTTCAAATTCAAGAATCAAAATTAAAAAAGCAAAAATTGTAGTTCAAAATCCAAAATTGATCTCCCGCTGGTTCAAGGCTTTCGGATATCAGACTTGCCTTTCCATTTTGAACTTTGAATTGTCCGCAGGATCCAAATTCGGACAATTTTGAATTTTTCATTTTGCATTTTTAATTTTCTTGTCGGAATTTCTCAACGGGCTCGGCCCAACCTTCTTGACCTCCTCAATGAATTCCGTGATAACGTTGGCAAATCTTTGACCTTCCGCGGCGGAGAACCATTCCAGCCTTAAGCGTTCTTTTTCCATGCCCAGAAGATCAAAGAGCTTCTTTGTTATTTCGAACTGCTCCGCAGCCCGGTGATTGCCAAAGGTGTAATGGCAATCGCCGATGTGTCACCCGGACCACATGACGCCGTCCGCGCCTTTTTCAAACGCCCGGAAAACGTGTGCCGGGCTGATTCTGCCGGAGCACATCACCCGGAGCAGCCGCACGTTGGGCGGATATTGCATCCGGCTGACCCCCGCAGTGTCGGCGCCTGCGTAAGAGCACCAGTTGCAGGCGAAGACGATGATCCTGGGATCAAAACCATCCGATTCTTTCTTCATATTTCTGTTTCCTCAGAGGACAATTGCTGCCCTACTTATGCTAAGGCCTTCAAGCCAGATGTTCAATCAGTATTTTCGTTCCAATGCCGATCAGAACAAGTCCACCAACAAATTCTGCCTTACTTTCAAATAAGTGCCCTGACTTGTCACCAACGAAAACGCCAAGAAAAGATAGTATGAACGTTACGACGCCAATTACGATGATTGGGAGCACAATCGATATCTTTAAGAAGGCCAGACTCACGCCGGCGGCTAAGGCATCGATGCTGGTGGCAACCGAAAGCAGCACCAGGACTCCGAGGCTGAGCGGATTCAGCACCCTCCTTTTCGATCCTGCCTTGGTCGATTCATAGATCATTCTGCACCCGATCAGGAAGAGAAGCCCGAATGCTATCCAATGGTCAACCTGGGCTATCAACTCCCTCAGACCTAAGCCAGCCAACCAACCTATGACAGGCATGATTGCCTGAAACGCCCCGAAGAAAATGGCGACCTTCAACGCTTGTTCAATCCTCGGATTTCTTATCGCTATCCCGCTTGAGATCGATACCGCAAAGGCGTCCATGGCCAATCCAAATGCTAAAAATGTTATTGTAACTAAGTGCATCAATCAACGCCGCAGTTTGTATGTAATATAAGATCGCCCGACCCAGCCCGTAGATCACGTTTTGCTAACGGCTCCGGTTTTGGCGGCGGCATTGGCAATCATCCTCTGGACATCGTTGTGCACATCAGCGAATACTTTCAGACAATCTTTGTACACGCTTCGGATCAAATCCGTTTCTTCCTCTCCACCTGTGTAGTAGCGTCCGTGGACGACCTGGTTACGCAGCTCAGACAGTTGTTTCCAGTTGTCGAGAAAGGCACTCATGTTTCGCGCCTTCAGAAGGTCGCCCAGAGAGCAATCGCTGAGTTTATTGTAGAGCCGAATGCGTCTTTCTCTACCCCAATTACTGTCAAGTACAAACTCGGACAATTGCTCCGATTTTGTGTGAAAATCGAGGAGGTTCCATAGCACGCGCTCCAGTAGTAGCTCGATGGCGGTACACAAGAAGATGATCGCTGTAGGTCGTTCGTCAGGCGAATCCATATCTTGGCTGACCACAATGTCCAAGAACTTCCAGACTTGAATCGTGGGCCACACAATACGCGACTCTCCAGAAGCACCGCAACAGGGTGCAGGTTCATCAAGCCTAGTTAATTTATGACCACTATCCCACAACACCTTGCCACAAGTTGGACACTGAACATATCGATCGTCAAGTCTTAGAATACGTCTATGATCTCGCGCACACATTGCTTACGTCCTGGGGCTATACTGTCGTCCCTCTAATCCAATACTCTTAGCACTTGTCCTGTACCGGAAATGTATGTATCATTACATCAATCTGCTCATTGGCTCAAAGTGAAGCTCTACCGCTTCCCGAATGTTCGCCAAAGCCTCCTCGACAGTTTCACCTTCGCTGATGCAGCCCGGGAGCGACGGAACGTAGACGGTGTATCCGCCTTCGTCACTGGGTTCCAGTACAACCTTAAGCTTCATCTATCTCTTTCTCCTCAACCGGATCCATCAAGTCATTATTTATCCCACACTAAAAGCGAATCTATCATTACGTCAATCTGCTCGTCAGTAAAGTGCCGGGCGGTTATGGCACCGGTGGGGCAATATGAGGCACATGTGCCGCAGCCCTTGCACAGAGCCTCGTTTATCTCGCAAACCATAACGCCATCCCCCCTGTCCACTAGTTGCGGCGCGTTGAACTCGCATATCTTCACGCAGATTCCGCAGGCCCTGCAAAGCTCCTTGTTCACCACCTGGCAGACCACCGGCTCAAGCTCGATATGATCCCTGGAGGTGAGGATGGCAGCCTTACCAGCCGCTCCCTGGGCCGAGAACAAGCTATCGGATATTCCCTTGGGAGAATTTGCGCAGCCGCAGATAAATATCCCCGCTGTATTCGTCTCCACGGGTCCCAGCTTCGAATGTCTCTCTAAGAAGAAACCATCCAGCCCTCGGGGGAGTTTGAAGAGACTCTGAAGCTGTGCAAAATCCTCTTCCTTGGGCACCATGCCCACAGAAAGGACCACCGCGTCAAACGGCAGCTCCAGTTCCCTCCTGTAGAGAGGTTGATACCGCTTGATCCTGGTTGCCTGCTTATCTCCGATCACCTCCGGGGGGTGCTTCTCGTCGTACTTCAAGAACAGGACACCCTTTGCCCTGGCCTCTCTATATGCTTCCTCCGCTCCTTTATCAAACGTGCGGATGTCCCGGTAATACATCATACAATTGATGCCCCTCTCCTGGAGTTGAATGGCCTGCTTGATAGCCACCTGGCAGCAGTACCGGGAACAGTATTCGTTTCCACCTTTCTCCCTCGATCCCACGCACTGGATAAAGGCCACGTTCTTCGGCTTGCCTCCGGCGATGGTCAGGCTATCCCGGCTCAGCGTGAGGAGCTTCTCCAATTCCATATTGGTTACCACATTGGGGAGTTTGCCGTAACCGAATTTGCCTTTGGGATCATAAAGATCAGAACCCACCGCCAGGATAATTGCCCCAAATTTCAACTTCTCGGTTTTGGCCTTCTTCCCTTTTCCGGATGCTCCTGTCTCAATCGCAACCTCGAAATTCCCCACAAAACCTTCCACCTCTTTGACCGTAGTGGAGATAAGCACCTTGGCCTTTCTCTTCTTCAACTCCTCCAGCTTGGTCTTGACGAACTCTTTCCCGGTCAATTCGCTGCCTAACAGCGTGTCCAGTTCTCTTACCCGTCCTCCCAACTCCTTTTCTTTTTCGATCAGCGTAATCTTCTCGCCCTTGATGGCTAAATCCA
>JBAUFO010000139.1:0-17160 GCA_049679185.1 Candidatus Zixiibacteriota bacterium | reverse complement strand
CTGGAAAGGTCCTCCTGGGCGAAAGACAAAGAGGGGTCGGTCAAGAGAAAACAAAGAAAGAGAAACAGAGCTTTGACGAAGAGATTAAATTTCAAACCTGCATCGGACGAGAAGAATTTCATTATTCCATTGGATTCCCACTTCGGCCGAACAAACCAGGGACCTGTTCACCGCTCCTGGGATGGATCAAGCCACGGAGGCTAAAACAGCGCACTCCACAACCCAGCAAAGTAATCCCGCAGGAAGATAACCCTCTCCGCCAGAAGAGCCACCCTGCCCATAACCGTCATGCCAAATCCTGCGCCGAAACCTACCATCAGAGTCCAGATGCCGAATGTGGCTGCTGCGCCAAAGGCCCCCTTGTGTTGCTTGGAAAAATAGAAGTAGGCCAAGGAACAGAAAACCATGATTATTATCAGTACGTTGGTAATCAGAGGCCAACTGGTAAACCCAACCGGAAGCATGGTCGCGTGCACCTGTCTGATCACATAGTTTTGCAGGTATAAGGGGATAGCCACTCCGGCCCCACTCCCTATGACGAAGCCGAGGGTGGGTCGGGAGAGCCACTGATATTTCCTGGAGAAACGAGCCCACATCAACAACCCCAGTATTCCGGGGATGATATACCACCACTGTCCGGCCAGTAAGGGGTGGATCAGCTTGGGCAGAAAGGCGTTATAATAGAGGATCATGGCGAAATAGCCGGCTGATACCCCTACCACCAAGTGCTCGGCGAACTTATAGAAGGGGTTATCTTTATACAGAAAGGAGTAAATACACAGTACCAAAAGGGCAGCCACCCCATTCCAGATCAGTTCTGCTGTTCCCATGGTTTTTCCTATTTTTTTCTTTTTGACATGAAATACCCGACGTTTCCTATCACTATGAAGAGGATTATCACTATGTGAGTGGTGGTCTGAATGGGCATGCTCTTGGAGGCCCACAGTTGACCCTTCTCTCTGGAGATGTATCCTCCCTTTTCAGCCAGATACTCGTATTCCGCCGCTCCCTTCATTCCCCCGATCAGGCCAAAGATTTGACCGGATTGCAAAAAAGGATAATAGTCCGCAGTCATAACTCCGGTCACCCCTATGGCCAGCTTGGCATTGTAGCGTCCGTTAGCATAATTTATCCAATATTCCGTTCCACTGCCTCCTGAGATATTGATTATCGCTTTCACATTGTCAAAATTAGTCATGTTTCTCATCATGGGTAAAGAATCCAGCGGGGTGCCGTAGTAGTCCTCAGGAAAGGGAATCCTGAAGTTCTGTCCCATAGCTAATATGGTGATTCCCGGATAGGGTTTGTATCCCAAATAGACGTAATCGACCCCGTTGACCTTGTCGTATTCCTCGGCCACCTGGGCGATCACCTGCTCCACCATACCCGGCCCGTTTTGATGCAAACAGCAGAGCAAAAGTTTTGCGTCTTTGGCAAAGCACTGCCGGGTTATAGCGTAAGCCATCGGATGAAGCTCAGCCATGACCTCTGGAGCATAGTCTACCCCGATCATCAACACCTCTCCCGGCACCAACCCATCCACAAAATCATACACGCTCCTTGCCTCCGGGGTGACGTAGAGTGGGACCGCAAAAGACCAGATCGCAGTCACCACCACCACCACCCCTATCACCAGATAGACCCAGCGTCTATCTAAATTCATCATCCTTTCATAGAAACTCATTTCTCCTCCTCAATCTCTTCCCATATAGCCTCTCTCAATTCCTAACATAATCTTCAGAGCAGTCGCAGTCGCTCCCAAACCCACACCTAACCAGAAGGCTCTCTTAGCCGCCATATTGGGCACTGTCAGGATAAAGTTGACCATCCATTGATTTATGGCAGACAGGGGACCCAAGGGGATCAGTCTGAGCATGATTATTATTGCCGAGACGAGCAGGATGGTGGCTAAGACGGTTCGGGCTCTGAAGGCCCGGTAGGCCGCAGAGGCGATATAGAAGGCCAACAGCGAGAACATGGCCGCCTGTATGGGAATGTATACGTACTCAAAAATGTCCATGAAAAGGGTGCCGTATTTCAGACTATCCTGATAATGCGGAACGACTCCGATGAATATCATGAAAAACAGCCCAACCAGAGCCACCAGACTATATCCCCAGCCCTGTGCTTTTCTTTTGACTTTGGTCACCATCATGTTGGTCAGGCTGTACAAGCCCAAAGCCATGGCAAAACAACCGATCACCATAGTCCAATCCAAAGCCCACTCATACAGCGTTTCAAACTCTTCCAAGGGGATAAAGTACTGAATCAACATGAAGAAGCCGACACCAGCAACGACGGCGATAGGTAGTGTTCTGCGCATCTTTTTCTCCTGATTACAGCTGTATCCTAAACAGGTTCAAGAAGAACTGGAACTCGAAGGTGGCCGCCAGGGCACCCAGGATTAAAGCGATCATGACCACGGCCTTGCCCCAGTCCTGACCCTTCAAGGTTCCCAGAAGTGTCGGCTCCCTTCCCAGATAGGCTGAGGCAGCATAAAGCTCCTCTCCAATCAGGGTGTAATCCGTGGCTGCCACAAAGAAGGGAATCTGGGCTATCTCATCCGTGCCCGAGATCTGAATGGAGCCCGCCAGAGAACCGGTCTCGGCTAAAAGCAGCGACTCGGCATAGAATTTCCCCAGGTAGAAGTTAGTGGCCGGCTTTTCCCTGAGCATTATTCCGTTCACCCCGGCCACGTAAGCGAACTGCATGGAGGTCAGATAATATATGTTCTCTTCTTTATACTGATCCGGCCTGCCTGCTTCCAAATAGGCCGCTCTGACCGTCTCCTGCGCCACCGCCATAACTATGGGATCACAACAGGGAATCAAAATCTGAGTCTGATAATCCGCCACCTTTTTAGCTACTCTGCTCAGAATGGTAAAGGAGGCTATGGTGGCTATCATATCCGCACTGCCCAACCCTAAAATATATAGAATTGGTTTGCCCATCTCCGTGGCTCTGCCAATGGCCTCATCCACCGCCTCGATCCCGGCTAAAGGACGAATGTAGAGCTTTTTTCCCTTCCGGGCCAGAGTGATGAAGACAAGCGCGAAAGCCGAGAAGGCAATCACCGCCACTACCACCGGGGTTTTGCCGGTATGATACCACTGGCCGAATGCATGAGCGGGCAAGGAGACCTCCGAATCGGAGAAAATCCCGTCGCTTCTGGCCCTGACCTTATAGTAGAAATCTGTGTGCGGAGGCAGATAGTTGGCATCCTGTTTTTCTTTAGCCCCTTTGTCCTCATATACGTTCTCCCCTGCCGGGGCCAGCCCTCTCACCCCGAATTCGCCGTCCGGGGCATCCGATCTCAGCACCTCATAGGAGACCACGTTATTCTGCCCCGCTCCATCGTCCACCGAAAGCGTCCAGGTGACGGTGATGGAATGACCGTTGTCGTTGGGGGTATCAGAAGCTATCACCCCGGTAGGAGCAGCGGGAGGCGGAGCTGAAATCTCCTCCAGAGCTTCAGCCTTTCCCTCCTCTTGCGCCGGACAGATGCCTGACTGCAAAAGGAGGAAGATGCATAACACAAGGAAAACCAGCAAGACATCGATACCAAAAAGACGTTTGATCTTCATTTTGACTCCTTGGCAAAGCGGTCAACGGACCTGTCCTGAAGGCGTTGCCCGAAGGATTAAACGGATTAAATCCGTTGAATCCGCTTCATCCGTTGACAGTTCTATAGAGACCTCATCCAATCAAATGCAGCCAGTCGCTGAATAGAAAGTCCATCCTTCCTATCAAAAGGGACATACGGCTCATCACCGTGTATCCGAACAAAGCTCCAAAAGTGATCACGAGAAACCAGATGCCCACCCGTGCGGCTCCTCCGAAGGCACCTTTGTGCTCCTTGGAGAAGAAGAAGTATATCAAACCACAGAATGTCCCCACAACGATGACTATGTTGCCGATGGTGGTATTAAGATTTCCCCCTACGATCAAAGGCAGGATGGTTCCCTTCACTTGGATTATCCCATTGCTTTCCAGATAACGGGTGAACTGCAGGCCGGCTGTGGTTCCGACGATGAAGGCCAAAGACCATCTGGATAACCATCCCACGCTGGGGAAAAGCCTGAGCAGCATCAAAACTCCCAGACCGCCCCCCAGAATGTACACCCAGTGGTAATCTATCTTCCCCTCAACCGTCAGCAACGTGTAAGCCAAGACCAGGTTGTCGATCAGCTTGGGCAGAAAGTACTGCCAGAAGGTGACCACGAACCAGTAGCCAGCCGATACGCCCACGAAAAGAGCTTCGGAGAACTTATAGAAAGGGTTATCCTTATACAGGAAGCTGAAAATCCCCAAAGTCAGGATCGCACCGATCCACACTCCCACAACTTCTCCGCTCATCCCTTAACCTCCGCTAGGACTTCCTTCTCTTCCTCATTGAGAAGAAAGCCAGATTTCCTATTATGATGAACAAACAGATCACCGCATGGGCTACGGCCTGAGAGAACATGTATCTCACCGCTCTTCCCGGTATTCCCAGGAGAGTTTCGTACTCAGCTCCACCCTTCATCCCCCCTAAAACTCCGGAGAGCTGTCCGGTCTGAACGTAAGGATACATGCCCGGAGCTTGAACCGCGGTGTTGCCTGCCGCCAGCTTGACGTGAAACACATCCACCCCGTATTGCACCCACTCCTGCGTTCCCGGATACCCGGCGGAAAGACTGAATATCAAGTCAACGTTATCATAGTTTCTGACCCCCCTCATCAAAGGGATCTCCCCAATCGGGGTTCCATACCCATCTTTGGGGTAGGATTCCTCGAAACTATGACCCATCCGATCGATCACCACCTCGTTGCCCGCGGTGAATCCCAAATTGACATAGTCTATCCCGTACTGCAGATTCTTGGCCTTTATGTCCTCATCCTGGAATACCTCTTCTAAGGCTATGTTGGCCTGAAGGGGTCCCTGGGGCCACAAGCCCATGATGATCACCTTTAAGTCGTTTCTGAAAGCATGCCTGAAGAATGCCTCGGCCATGGGCTGAAGCTCAGGCATGGACCCGGGATCATAATCAAAAGAGGCCAAAACCTTCGATCCAGCCGGAAGGCTTTCAATTGCCTCGTAAGTCCCCTGCGCCACCGGAGTCACCGGTATACGCATGGATACTTTGAAAAACAAAGGCAAGGCAACAGCTACGACGATGAAGCCGAATATGATCCTGCGATCGATGCTCAGCAGCTTCTCCCAGAAGCTTTTCTCTTCCTGCCTGTTTTCTTGATTCATCCTTATCTACTCCCCGCCCATGTATGCTCTCTCCAGACCGAGTATCACTCGCAGGGCTGAGGAGACCACGCCTAAGGCTATGCCTATCATGATCGCCTTCTGTCCTGCCGTCTGAGGGAAATCCATGATCCAGTCTGCCCATTCTCCTAATCTGTATCCTTGGGGAAGCCAGGCGGTGATCCAGTCTCCGATAGGAACCCGACCCAACATTAAGATAAAGGCCGCCACCAAAAGCATGGTGGCTTCCACGTTTCTTGCCCGGAAAGCCCGATAAGAGGCGGAAGCTACAAAGAAGGCCAGAAGAGCGAACATGGTGGCAGACAGAGGGTAATACACATGGATGTAAAGATAGTAAAAGGGTGTGCCCGGATCGGAAAACGATCTGCCCCCGGAGAAAAACAGACCAGGTATGGTTATCACCAGAAATCCAAAGATCACCACCAGGCCAAAGGGCGCATCGGCCCGCTTCTTGTATATCTTGTCCGCGTTGACTCTTAGCAGATTCAGGACCCCCAGATAGATGGCAAATGCGGCTATTATGAAGAACCAATCTTCGAACAGGTCCTTCAGTATATTCAAGGGGGGAATAAAGTGGGATATTATCATGGTGAGTCCTACCACGGCGGTCAAGACCAAGGGAACTTCTCTTCGCATATAACTCTCCTGCAATCCTTCTTAGAAAATCGTCGCCAAATTAGGCAGGTTCAAACCCAGAACTGAATTCAAGGTAAGAAAGACCACCCCGACCAAGATGACAAAAAGGAAGATGAACTTGCCCACATCCTGTCCTTTAAGGCTCCCCAGTAGCTTGGGATCCTTGGAAAGATAAGCTGAAGCCGCAAAGAGCTCCTCTCCGATCAAAGTGTAATCGCAGGCGGCAAAGAAAAACGGAAGTTGAGATGGCATTGCGGTGCCGGCGATCTGGATAGCTCCCACCAGATTGGCGGTCTCAGCCAAGATCAATGATTCTGCATAAAACTGACCCTGAAGGAAAACAACCGCTGGCTTTTCCCTGATAAAGAGCCCGTCCAGGGCGGCGGCGTAGCCAAACTGATCATCGGTTACGTAGTAAACCATGTTGTCGTTGTAAGCATCCGGTCTTCCGGCATTAAGGTATGCTTCCTTTACTGTCTCTCTGCAAGTGACCATGACCAACGATCTTGAGACCGGCACCTCCAGTTTGGCTTCATATTCAGCCGCCAGCTTAGCCACCCTTCCCAGGATGGTGACGCCGGCAATGGTCTGCATGCTGTCCATGTCCATGATGCCGGGTATATAAATTATCTTTCGTCCCATCTCGGTAGCCCTGCCCACGGCATCATCTACTGCTTCCAGTCCGGCGATCTTCCTGATGTAAAGCTCCTTGCCAGCTTTGGCCTTACTTATGAAGTAGAAGATGGCTAAACCAATAATCACCGCAAGTAAGAACAGGGTCAGTCTTGAGAAGTCAAAAAGCTGCACACTGGAAGAAGCCGCCATGGAAGGGAGCGATTCGGAACTCCCCAGCGGCGAGAACGCCCTAACCCTGTAGAAGTAACTGACCTTGTTTTTGACGTCGCTGTCCGAGAAGAAGGTGGCGCCCGGCGCAGCACCCCCGATATGTTCATAAATACCGTCTATCTCTGCCGATCTGAGGATCTCGTACCCGGTCACGTTGTTCGCACCCGCGCCGTCGTCAGCCGATCTCTCCCAGCTTATGTTGATGATCCCCCCCTTGTCGTTGGGGTTGTCTTCTGCCTGAACGTTGGCCGGGGGAACAGGAGGCACCGCCTCGGTCTGCTGTGCCGACTCGCCCTCCTCTTGGGGCGTCTCCTGTGCTACGGACCCAAGCGGTGCAAGCGAAAGGAGAAAAACAAGAGGGAATATCAACCAGGGGAGCGCTGATCTTGGCTGGTAAAACTTGGAGTGCGTTTTTCTCATCTCTTCTTCAGGCAACAAAAAAACCTTCGAAGAAAAATCATCCCAGAAGGTTTAATTATAAGGACTCTTCAGAGAGTTGGATTAAGCTGTCTTTTCTTGAATCCAAAATCCGTTGGGCAAGCGCAGGATGATTCAAGGGTCATATTGTTCTCAAAGCCAAACTTCAATACCGTCACGCCAACCTCTCTCACCCCTCCAGATTTTGAAATTTAGCATACCGCTTAAACTAAGTCAAGGAAAAAATGCACCTCCCCCGCTTATTCTTCACTCCGGGCACCTTCAGAACCGTACGAATTGCGGCTGCACCGTGCAAATTACTCCCATTTTGGCATTGACAACTGCGCCGAAATTTCTATATATGAATAGCCAGCAGATTAGGTGAAATATCGTATGTAATAGCAACGTCTTGGTGAATGCGCAATGATCCAGATAAAGAATTTGACCAAGAGATTCGGTGACTTGAGGGCGGTGGACGATATCAGCTTCGACGTGCACACCGGCGAGATCCTGGGGTTCCTGGGACCCAACGGAGCCGGAAAGACCACCACGGTGAGAATCATCACCTGCTACATGCTTCCCACCTCGGGATGGGTGCAGGTGGACGGCTTAAGCGTGTTAGAGCACTCCCTGGAAGTCCGAAAGAAGATCGGATACCTTCCCGAAAGCGCTCCTCTCTACTCGGAGATGGTCGTCTCAGACTACCTCCGTTTCGTCATGAGCGTCAGAGACATCGCCAGGGACCGCTGGAGCCGGCGAATGAAGGAGATAATCGACATCTGCGGTCTGGGACCGGTCATCCACAGGAACACCGGCGAGCTCTCCAAGGGATTCAAGCAGAGGGTGGGCCTGGCGCAGGCCATGGTCCATGATCCTGAAGTTCTGATCTTGGATGAGCCCACCAGCGGGTTGGACCCCAATCAGATAGCCGAGATCAGAAGTTTGATCAAAGAGCTGGGGAAGGAAAAGACCGTGATCCTCTGTACCCACATCCTCCCCGAAGTGGAGGCCACCTGTGGAAGAGTGTTGATCATAAACGAAGGCCGGATCGTGGCGGACGGGTCGCCGGCGGAGCTGCAGTCCAGCTTCCAGGGAAAAGAGCAGGTTTATCTCGAGTTGAAGGCCCCGTCCGAGGACGTGGAAGGCAAACTGGCGAATCTGGAGAACGTAGAAAACGTACGGCAGATCGCATCAGACGGGGACGGCTCGAAGAAGTTTACCATTGAATGCGCCGAGGGGGTGGATCTGCGCGAGAAGCTCTTCCGTCTGGCCGTGGAAAACAGCTGGGTTCTTCTGGAGATGAGAAAGGAACAGGCAAGCTTAGAGGACGTCTTCCGCCAGTTGACCACCTCTTAAAGGAACCGATATGTCTGACCACGCAGCCGTCTTCTGCAGGAAGGAACTGAGGAGCTTTTTTGACTCCCACATAGCTTACATCGTAATAACCATCTTCCTTTTGATCTGCGGATGGTTTTTCTTCAGCGATCTGTTCCTGGTCAACCAGGCTTCCCTGCGTAATCTGTTCAACATCATCCCCTTCATCTTCATGTTCTTTGTGCCGGCGATAACCATGCGTTTGATCTCCGAGGAGAAGAGAAGCGGCACCATCGAGGTCCTGGTTACCCTGCCAGTGAGGGATTATGAGATCATTCTGGGCAAATTCCTCGCAAGCTTGGTTCTCATCGCCGTGGCGGTTCTTTTGACCTCAGTTTACGTCATTACCCTCTCCGGAATAGCTGATTTTGATTTGGGAACGGTGGTGTCGGGATACATCGGCTTGATCTTCCTGGGAGCGGCTTATCTTTCCATAGGAATCTTCACCTCCAGCTTAACCCAGAACCAGATAGTGGCCTTCATCACCAGCTTCGTTATCATCTTCGCTCTGTTTATGCTGGACAAGGTCCTGATGTTCATGCCCACTCTTTTAGCCTCGTTTCTTGAATACTTAAGCGTGAGCTATCACTTCTCCAACATCTCGCGGGGGGTGATAGACTCACGGGACGTGATTTATTATCTGTCGCTGATCTTTTTCTTCCTGTTCCTGGCGGTAAGAGCTTTGGAAAACAGGAAGTGGAGGTAGTCTAAGAGGATGAGAGAGACACTGAAACATGGCGCCGGGTCTGCGGCGACGCTTCTTTTGATCGTGGCCCTCCTGTTGGTGCTGAACTTGATCTCGGTGAATCTGTTTGCCCGCTTTGACTTGACCGAGGGAAAGGTTTTCAGCCTGTCTAAGGCCAGCAAGGACGTGGTGCGCAGCTTAGACGATCGGCTCATCATCAGGATGTATTTCACCAAGGGTCTTCCTCCTCCCTACAGCAGCCATGCCAGGTATCTGAAGGATCAGTTGGAGGAATACTCAGCTTACGCCGGCGGGAAGCTGAAGCTGGAGATGATCGACCCGGGCCAGGAGGATAAGGAACTGGAAGCGCAAAGATATGGTATCCCCCCCCTTCAGGTAAACGTAGTGGAGGACGACAAGATCGAGATGAAGAAGGTTTACATGGGGCTGGTGCTGCTTTTCGAGGACAGAAAGGAGGTCATTCCGGTCGTCCAGAATGTCTCGGGATTAGAATACGAACTCACCAGCGCCATGAAGAGGCTCTCGGCCAGAATGCTGCCCTCTATAGGATTCCTGGTGGGCAAGGACGGGCCGGATCTTGATGCCGATCTCAGCCACCTGAACCAGGCCTTGGCCCTTCATTACAGGGTCAAGAAGATAAACTTAGATGAGGGAGAAGGAATCGGCGCAGACGTAAAAGTCCTGGTTATCCTGGGGCCCAAAAGAGAGCTTTCCGGATATGAGAAGTACTGGATAGACCAGTTCCTGATGAGAGGCGGCAAGCTGGCATGGTTGCTCAACCACATAGAGGTTGACATCCAGCAGGGGGTGGCGGAAAGACAAAATCTGGGGCTGGAGGAATTCCTGGCCAACTACGGTATAAGGATCAATGATGACCTGGTGATAGACCTGCAGTGCAACCGGATCGGCGTCGCCCAAAGGCAGGGCCCTTATACTATGCAGAACATCGTAAACTACCCCTTCTTCCCCATAGCCACCGAGTTTGACGAAAACAGCCTGATCGTAAAGGACCTGGGGACGGTCTGTTTCAATTTTGCCAGCTCACTTGATTCCAGCTTGGCCTCGAGCAAGGGCATCCAGTTTGATCCCATAGTCTGGTCATCGAAGAAGAGCGGCGTGCAGACCGCACCTTTCGACATAAATCCGTTTAGAGAATTCGGTCGGGAGGATTTCGCCCCGGGTGGGCTGATCCTGGCGGCGACACTTCAGGGAAGCTTCAGGAGCAACTATTTGGATAAGGACATATCGGAGATTCAGGCGGAGGTCGGCTTTGTCGATTCGGTTCTGACCGAGAGCCCGGAAACCCGGATGGTGGTGGCAGCGGACGCCGATTTTATTGCCGAACGGAACGTACGAGGGACGGACAACTTAGCCTTCTTCCTGAACGTGGTGGACTGGCTTTCTCAGGATGAGGCTCTGATAGCCATTCGTTCCAAGCAGGTCAGTCCCAGACCCCTGAAGGAGATCTCGGCCGGGACGAAAAAGCTGGTCAAGTATGGGAACACCTTCGGCCTTCCTTTTTTGGTGATCCTGTTCGGCGTGCTGCGATGGCAGGTGAGAAGACGGGTCAAAGGAACGAGCGTTTCATAATTCATAACTCTTTGTTACTATGAAAAAACCTCTATACATTCTGTTGGGGATCCTGGCAGTCTTCGTGATAGTCTACTTCCTCCTGGTTCAAAAGGAGAAAAAGACCTTTCGCCCGGAAAAGGTTGAGAACTTCCTGCAGCTGGATAGCGCTGCAGTGAACAGGTTCGAATTCAACCTGTTCGACACCAAGCTGGCCTTCGAGAAGGTCGACCAACAGTGGTACATGACCAGGCCCGATTCATGCAGGGCCGATAACCGGGCCGTTGAACAGATGCTGAGCATGGCCAGCCACCTGGAGGTGGGAGAGGTAATCTCCTCCAACCCGGATAAGCAGTTCGTGTTTCAGGTGGATTCCCTGATGGGCAATCGGCTGGATTTCTTCGACGGGGAGAATCTGCTGGCGTCGATGGTGATCGGAAAGATGCAAGAAGATTTCCTGCACGCATACCTGCGTAAAACGGACTCAGACGACGTGTACCTGGCCAAAGGGCTCTTCTCCGGCATAGCCAATCGCAGGATGGACCAGTGGAAGGACCGGAATATTTTTGTCCTGGACCCGAAACAGGCCTCCGAGATTGAGCTGAGTCGGGATCAAAAGAAATTCAGGTTGACCAGGGAGGATACCCTGTGGCTCTCAAGCGCGCATCCCTATCAGGAAAGCTCTCCTGCGGACGGTGAGGTTGTAGAAGACTATCTTGAAACGCTATCCAGCATAAAAGCGGACGAGTTTGTAAGAGGGTCCCGAATGCATGGAGTTAACTTCAAAACCCCCCAACTTGAGCTCACGCTAACCCTTTCGGATGGTCAACAAGAAAAGCTGCTTGCCATCGACGAGAGCGGGGACGGTTCACGTTATTTTGTGAAAACCGATCAGGACAGAAATGTCTTCATCCTGTATGAGTTTAACTTCAAGAGAATAGCCAAGACCTTCCAGGATTTCCAACCCAAAGAAGAAGAGTAAAGAAGAAAACCGACCAGTCCCACGTGCAACGGGACATGTCAGACCGACATAAGACCATGAAAAACGCGTAGGGGTGGAGCTTTAGCTCCACCCTTTCTCATTAGTTGTAGGTCGGATATGTCCCCCGGACGGGGGGCATTTCGGACCTACGAGACCCTTTGTCCCGCACGATTTCCCCTACCTGCCGCGATGCAGATTGATCGCGTCCCTTAATCGCAAGGCTTCATTCCTGGCTGCCTGATCGAAATCCTCCTGGCCCGAGGCGTACAGAATGCCGCGGGATGAGTTTATTATCGCCAGTTCCCCGTTCTCGTCCGTGCCTGACTTCACCGTCGATTCGATGTCTCCTGCTTGAGCCCCGATGCCTGGAATCAGAAAGGGCAAAGAGGGAGCGATCTCTCTGATTCGCTTCAACTGCTCTGGATGGGTCGCCCCCACCACCAAGCCACAGTTGCCTTTTTCATTCCAGCTCAATACCTTCTCCGCGACGATCTCATACAAAGGTTTTCCGTCTACCTTCGAAAGCTGAAAATCCCTGGCGCCCTCATTTGAGGTCAAGCAGAGAACGAATGCGCATTTTCCTTCATCCTCTAAAAACGGAGATACGGCGTCCTCACCCATGTACGGATTTACCGTCACCGCATCCCCCTTCAACTCCTCAAAGAATGCCTTAGCATACATCCTGGCAGTGTTTCCGATGTCGCCCCGCTTGGCATCTATGATTATGGGAATTTCCTCCGGGATGTACTTGCAGGTCTTCTTCAAGGACTCCCAGCCCCTGGCACCCTGCGCCTCGTAAAAAGCCATGTTGGGCTTATAGGCGCAGACCAAATCGGAGGTGGAGTCGATGATCTTCTGGTTGAAGGCAAAGGTGGGATCTTCTCTTTTTAGAAGATGCCTGGGAATCTTTTGCAGGTCCGTGTCCAGACCCACGCAGACCAAGGAATTATTCTTTCGGGAAGCGTTCAAAAGCTTTTCAACGAATCTCATGATTGCGACAGCTCCGTGTTTTTGGAAAGTTCATGGTTTGCCATTTACCTCTTCATCAATATATTCTTCGAAGAACAAGATGTCAAAATCTTTTTGCTTTGGCCGCCCAGATCACCGGTATAGGTCGGGCGCAAAGACTACCGAAATATCTCTTGACAAAACAAAACGGGGGGATTAAAATTATGCGAACTTGAGTGCTGTAGCGAGGCTTGAGCAAGAAGCAGGGGTTAATCATGGAAGAAAAGGCTGATTTCTTTGATATCCTGTTAGGGGCTATACGTAGGGAAACTGAGGCATTCAATTACTACCTTAGTGCCAGCGAAAAGTCACCCTCTGCCGAGAGCCGGTCTTTGCTTCTGCAGCTTGCCGAGGAGGAGAGACGGCACCGTACCATCCTGCTCCAGGAATACCGGAATCTGAAAAAGCTGACATCAGGCAGGGACAAAGAGGTCTTTCTTGAGAAAGAGAGGATAAGCTACCACCTCCCCGTAGAACCCGCATTCAAACGAACTCAAGCCTTAAAATCAATTGATCTGGCTGTCGTATCCCTGCCTACCGAGTTCGTGGGAGGCGACTTTTTTGACACGTTCATTGTCAAAGGCGAGGATAAGATGGGGCTTTTCATCTTCGACGTCATGGGGCACGGGCTAACGGCGACCGAGTTGAAGGCACAGGTAAGGGTGGAGTGGGACAAACTAAGAGAGCTCTATCTGGGAAAAGGCACTCCCTCCCTTTTGCTCAGCCCGTCGTCGGTCATAACCCATCTGAATCAACATCTGTTCCAGGAATGCCAGAGACGTCTGTCGTTCCTCTCGCTCTTCTATGCCGTTCTGGATTCGTCAAGAAACAGATTGACCTATGCCTCAGCCGGACACGAGCCACCCCTGCTTTTCCAAAAAGCGGGGTATAGTCAGCTAATTGAAGGGGATTTGCTGCTATGTATCGACAAAGACCAAACCTACCAGGAAGCCACCAGAGAAATTCACAGCGGAGACGTTTTGGTCATGCTCACCGATGGGGTGGTGGAGAGCATGAATGCGAAGGATGAGGAATTCAGCGTTAAGAACCTGATCCGGGTGGTGGAAGAGAACAAGACGAACAATGCCTCCCAAATAGTCAGGCAAGTAATGACCGCATTGAAGGATTTCATGGGAGGAAAGCCATTAACCGACGAGTTCACCTTAGCTGTGGCAAAACTCAGTTGATGTTGGTGCAGCCGCACCTTGTGACGCAAGTACCTGTCATCGACCAGAGGAGGTAATTGATGGAAAAATGGGAATGTTTGGTCTGTGGCTACGTTTACGACCCCGAGGTGGGCGACCCGGAGAGCGAGGGCGATCCGGATACTGCGTTCGAGGACCTTCCCGACGATTGGATTTGCCCGGAGTGTGGAGCGGACCGGGAGGAATTCGAGAGACTAGAAGAATGAAGGTTTCTTGGGCCGGGTGCTGGGAGGGATCACGAACGATAAAGTCTTTCGACAAGATAACGCTAATCCTTCTACCCTGTCTTGAAGATCAAGAGGGAATAGAACAGGGAAACGGGGCCGAAGTTATTCCATTCTTTTGATGGCCCGAATTATCTCGTACTCGGAGGAAGCATTCAGAAGCTCGTCTCTGAAGTAGTCAAAGCGCAGGATTTGGGCTAAAGCTTTAAAGACCTTCAGATATAATGCATCGTCATACGGGGGGGCAGCCACCACGAAGAAGAGATGGACCGATCCGTTGTCCAGTGAATCGAAGTCGTATCCTTCCTCGGATCGGGCAAAGCCCATGATGAGCTCCTTCGCCTGCATGGATCTGATATGAGGAATCGCAATACCGTGTCCGATACCGGTGCTGGCCTTTTTCTCCCGATTCAAGAAATCCACCAGAAGTTTTCTGGGGTTTCCCACCTTGCCGGACTTCTCCAGTAGCTCCACCAGTTCGAAAAGGATGGCCCGTTTTCTTTTCCACAGTAGCTTTGCCGGATGAAGCTGGGAGTCTGGATCGTTTTCGATCTGGGCCTCCATCTCCAGCTTGATCAGCTCCGGCTTTAGGTATCGAGATATGTCCATTTTAACTTCGCCCGGGTCTTTGCCGGGTGCGACTGTTCAAAAAAGGTACATCTCTTATATCGGCAAAGCCCAAAATCGCTAAACCCTTTTCAGACTGTCATTTTTTTTGAACGGTCTCAAAAGAAAACGAACCGAACTATCTATCTGTTGGGGAAATACTTAACCTTAGATGGGCTCTGAGGGTCGTAGGTAGGTCACAGCCTACCACGCGTAAGTGAGTTTGGTGTACCAAGCCCAAACAGCAGTTGCAGAATGCGATCGAGTGAAGAGAAAGAAATCATCTTCCCAGGTTACCCGAAGAACTGGCGATCAAGGCTTCTTTTTTCTCCCTGCGCCACCCCTTTATTTCGATTTCGCGCTTACAGGCCGATGACTTGTCAGGAAGTTCTTCGGAATAAATCAACTCAACGGGCAATCTTGTCTTCGTGTATTTCGCCCCTTTCCTGTCATTGTGCTCGTCTAATCTTTCTTTCAGCTTATTCGTGATGCCGCAATAGAAGGAATCATCGCTGCACCTGAGGATGTAAACCTGCCAACTCACTGTTCAGTAACGAGTAAGATGTTTTCCAGCAGACGGGGGAATTTATCCTGGCGCAGTCGATAGATTTTTCCTGAGCGAAAGCGAAGGACTTGTCCTTAACGAATGTGAAGGAAACCCACCTGCGGAAACAATCTTTCTCCCTCACTTACCTATCTTTTCAATTACTACGATCCTTCGTCGCTGCGCTCCTCAGGATAAGAAATTCTAACTCGCTGCGCTCGAAAGAATTTCTAATGGAGGCGGGGGGAATCGAACCCCCGTCCGAAGGCACGAGACAAAGACTTTCTACGTGCGTAGCTGATTTATTCTTTTTTCGCGAAGGGAAACACCAGTCAGCAGGTTTTTCCCTCCACTATCCCAGTCAAATCTCGCCTGATCTCCCTGAGCAAAAGATCAGACCAGCTTGTTTGAGTCGGCGCCTGTTTCCAGGCCAACAAGCAAGCCCGGAGCAGACGAGCCGCCTTTAGTTAGGCAGCCAGTGCATATGAATAGTCTGCACTTAGTTTTGTTTCCCAATTGGATTAACGAGGGAACTGGGCACCTCGGCACGCTTATCTTCTCCCACTACCTCCGTCGAAACCAGGTCGCCCCCGGAAACGTCGGCTCGTAGTTCGTGGTTCACAGTTCATAGTGAACCCAAATAAATAATACGGCAAGAGAACAGCGAAATCAACAAAAAACGTGATTCTTGTAGCGGAAACCTTCCCTGTCCTGAGCTTGTGCTCTGCACCCTGTCTTCGACTCCGCACTTCGTCCTGCCTTGCACTGAGTGCGCTCGGCACGAAGTGAGACTCAGTGTCGGAGGAAGGTCGCTCAGACTCGAGGAGAACCTGTCGAAGGGCTCAAGGAAGGTTTCCAGGGGTGGGGCGTGAAAAGTGGATTGGAAGGCTGAAGCCTTCCGCTACACCGATCCTTTCCGCGCCTTCTGCTCTCGCTGGATGTTATCATCCAGCGGTGAGATGGGCGGATGATAACATCCGCCCGGGAGCGGGAATAGATGTGACTCTGATTTGAAGACAAACGAGAAGCCGGTAGCCGGACCCTTCAGGGTGCGAGAATGACGCACGCTGAAGCCTTCTGTTATACTTATCCCTCTAAGATTGTTTTATTCGTCATTAATCATTCGTCATCCTTCATTTGATTTTATAATCCGTTGCATCCGTTGACCGATCCTTTGACCTATTTCAACGGCGACCACTCGCCGATATGCTCTGAGTAGACTTTGCATTTGCCCAGCGAGGTCCATTTCTCGTTGGAATTGTACCCCCATTCCAGGTATTCCGAACCGCCCCCGCCGGTGGTGGTGATCAGAAAGCGGTTGCGCAGGTTACCGATTGCGTTTGCTTGTTTCGCCGGCTCTTCGTAATCTCCGCCAGAAGGATCGACCGGTATCCACCCGTAATTGGGAAGATAGACCTCCACCCAGCGATGGAACACTTCATCGTCTGAGGCATCATCGCCCCTGATGACCACCGAGCCCACGTATCTGGCGGGCAGCCCCGCTGCCCGGCACATGGCAATATAGACAAAGGTGTACTCGGAGCATGATCCGGTCCCTCTCTTCAGCACCGTGGGCGCGATGTTCCAGCCACCCACCAGTTCATACTCTATGCGCTCGATCACGTAATTGAATATCTTCCTGGCAATCCAATAAGGGTTGGTCTCATCTCCCGCGGCCTCTTTGGCTGAGCTTTGAATGAAGGGATCATTTATCGAGTACTTGGCATCATCCGCCAGAAACTTCTCTTTGATCTCTTTGGGAACGTCCTTCAGCTCTCCCACTTTC
>JBAUFO010000138.1:0-13599 GCA_049679185.1 Candidatus Zixiibacteriota bacterium | reverse complement strand
GGCCTGCAGAAGGACTTTGGGAGATCCATCATAATTGCCCAGAACGACTTTCAGTTTGATGCCCTGTGGGAGGGATACGTCGAAGGGGAGGAGGAAAAGCTAAGCTCCCAGCTTTCCAAGAGGGAATTGAGAGATGTTGTCCTGGACTTGGTGGCATCAGGTGTGGGAAAAACACCATCTCGCTTAAAAGATGCCTTAACATCCAGTTTGGATGGAGGGTCGATTCTGCAGATCGAAGGTCAACTCGAAGATAAGGTAAAGGAATTGCTCGATGAGAAGATTCTTGTCGAAAACAGACGAAGTCTGTCTCCCTCCCGGTTGGGCCGTTTGTGCGCATTCAAGGGTATCTCCACTGAGACCGGTCTTTGCATCAAGAAAAAATTGGAGGCAGTGCCTGATCTGGACTCCTTCAGTTGGTTCTCTTCCGTTCTGAACACAAAGGATGGTGAGGAGGTTTACATAAACTTAGGATACTGGGAAGAGCAGAACCGGGTGTACGAGAGAGCACTTCAGGGGAGATACAGAGACACCTTGCCCGCCGACGAACAGATCAGATTGTTTTTGGAGAAGAATGCAGGCTTTTCATCAAGAGAAAACCGGCTGGTGAAAATATGCCTCCTCCTCTGTGAATGGATGACCCCGGTCTCAACTCTTGATCTGGAACAGAAATACTCTTGCCGTTCCGGGCAGATCGAGCAGATAGCAAAAAGGGCAAGCTGGCTTTTGGATGCTGCCTGCGGAATGGCAAGAATCCTGAATTCAGACAGAAAACTGGTCCACTTCCTGAGGCGGCTTTCCCTGCAGGTGGATTTTGGAGTGGATGATGCGGGAATTAAATTGGCAGGTTTGAGAGTATCTGGTCTGGGAAGAGACTACGTCTGGAGGATGGTTAGGGAAGGGTTTGCTAGTCCTACGAGAATCAAAGATGCAAAGCTCGAAGAGCTTGAGAGGGTGATTCCCGAAAGAGTGGCCCGGAGATTGAAGGAGGCAGTAGAACAAAGACCGAAACCTTCAAGAAAGAGGGAGACCCTTGCTGGTAAGAGCAAAGGTGCAAGAACAGAAGAGATGACCCTGGTGATCGACGGAAGTCCGGTAAAGGATAGGTTCCTGATTCTGGTGAATGGAAGAAAGACGATCCTTCCTGCCAAGAGCTTCAAGTATCTGGTGAAGTTAGTCTGGACGGCTTTCAAGACCGAGGACGGGTGGATACACAAAAACGATTTCGAGCCGGGAGAGAACCAGACCAGATACCTCTACCGGCTGAGAAAGCAGATAAAGCCCGGCTTAGAACCCGGCCAATCCGTGATAGAGAACAATCGCCTGGGCTCCTACCGACTCAGCGTTCCAAAGCATAAGATAACGGTTAATCCGTCCACCCTTGGGAAGAACCCGGATGCGGAAATCAAGACTATGGCAGATGAGTTTGTTAGGTTGATGAGTGGGGTCGAAAAACCAGTATCGCATACCGGTACAAAAGGCAAGACGTTCTCGCGAAAAGAGTAGGGGTGAAGCTTTGGCTGCACCCTACTGCACCGGTAAAAAAAGCCAACCCCCTCGGGCTGGCTTTTGAAAAATATGCGCCTTGAGGGAATCGAACCCCCGACCCACTGATTAAGAGTCAGTTGCTCTACCTAGCTGAGCTAAAGGCGCTTCCCACAATTATATGCCCTCCTACGCCTTATGTCAAGAAATTCTTTGAAAAAAGGGTGGTGGGAATGGGCCAAAGGACGCCTGATTCCCTCCAGGCGCTAATCGACTCGGTAGATGGATCCACCATCGGGACGTATCTTCAGAGCTTCTACTTCGACTGCAAGGTGAAAAACCTCGCCTCTAAGACCATAGATGTCTATGGAGAGAGACTGCGAAACTTCTATAGATTCATACAGTCAAGGGAGGTTCCCTTCGAGGGTGTAGATGCGAGCGTAATTCAGTCCTACATTCTGTCCATGAAAGGGCGAGTATCCGACTACACCGTTAATGGGAGAATCCGAGTCCTTCGGCTATTCTTTAACTACCTTCATAGAGAGGACCTCTTGGACAACGGGAACCCCATGGATAGAATCAAGCTCATCAGAGCCGAGAGGAGACTTCCAAAGATAATCACAGAAGAAGAAATGCAGAAGCTCTTGGGCGTCCCTAACCGTAGGACCTTCACTGGCTACAGGAATTACATAATGCTTCTTTTGTTCTGGGATACGATGATTCGTCTGGGAGAACTCCTTCGACTAAAGGTCTCAGACGTAGATCTGAAAGCTGGGATGATCAAGGTATACGGGAAAGGCCGAAAGGAGAGATGTATTCCGCTTGGAACAAAGATGATCAAGGCCATTCACCATTTCCTGGCAAAGTACAGACGTAAGATTCCCGGTGATTCGCTTGTGTGTAAGGCCGACGGACACGGCCTGCCTCTTAGATCGCTCGAGCAGATTCTCGAGAGGATAGGTAAGAAAGCTGGAATTAAAGTCTCCCCCCACCTCCTCCGCCACTCCGCAGGAACGTTCTGGATCAAGTCCGGTGGCTCCTCTGCCATCCTGCAGAAGATCTTGGGGCATACGACTCAGAGCACGACCCAGCTCTATATCCACCTGGCTGGGATTGATGTGAAGGAGTGGCATAGCAGGTTCTCTCCAGGGGATAGACTGAAGGCGGTTTAAGCACGGAAGCCTCCTTCTGCTTGAGCGGGAGGGGGCTTTTTTCGACCCTCACCGAGTTCCTGTCGTGGTGATGTAAATATTAGTGTGTAAAATTGGTTGGGTTGATTAAGACAAAAGGTGTATCCTTCCTTGAGATATTGGACTTAACACTAAAAGAAAGGAGACACCTAATGTCTGTAAAGCCATTGGATTTCTCGAAGCCCAATTTAGTGAGGGATTTTAGAGAAGTCAAGAGGATGTTTAAGGAGGATTTAGTTGAGGGGGAGCAGGTATTTGCTTCAGCAGTTTTTTCATCAGATTATGGCTGATGATTTATATGGGCACATAAGGGCTCGGCGGTATGAACGGACACCGGTACGGGGTGGTTATCGGAACGGCTATCGGGACAGGTATCTGTTGACCTCTTTGGGGGTGCTGAAGTTGACAGTTCCCCGGGATCGGGAGGGTAATTATCAGCCGGATTGTTTTGACCGTTACCAGAGGGTAGAGCGGCAGGTAGATGAAGGGATCAGGGCCATGTATCTCAGGGGTGTGTCTACTCGCAAAGTAGGGGAGGTTCTGGACGCTTTGTGTGGGGAGAGGGTATCTGCCAGTTATGTTTCTAAGGTGACTAAATCTTTAGATAAGCAGGTGGCGACTTTTCGGGACCATCCCCTGGAGGATGATTTTGTCTTTTTATTTTTGGATGCTTTGACTTTAAGGGTCCGCTTGGAGTTGAAGGCGAAGCGGTATTGGGTATTGGTGGCTTATGGGATCAAGGCTGATGGGAGCCGCAGGTTGATCAGCTTCAGATTGAGTAAGAGGGAAAGCCAGGGCAGTTGGCTTTCCTTTTTGGAGAACTTGAGGGTTCGAGGGTTGAGGGGTCATAACTTGAAGTTGATTATCATGGACGGATGTGCTGGTTTATGGAGTGCCATAGAGGAGGTTTATGCTTTGGTGCCACATCAGTTATGCTGGGTGCACAAGTTGCGGAATGTGGCCAAGTGCTGTCCCAAAAGGTATAGGGAGAGTTGCACCAAAGAGGCGGCCAGGATTATGTATGCCAAAAGCTGCGGTGTGGCAGCCAAGCTTTTCCGAGTGTGGAAGAGGCGCTGGAAAGATAAAATCCCTAACGCAGTTGCCTGTTTGGAGCGCGATTTTGACAAACTCATCGGCTTCTTTGAGTTCTCTGACAAACTCCATAAGGCCATCCGCACTACCAATGTTATCGAGCGTAGCTTCGGAGAGCTGAGGAGACGGCTGAAAGTTATGGGCTACTTCCAAAACACAAAAAGCTGCAACCGAATGATCTTCAGCCTATGTTTCTACTTCAATAACAAATGGGCTCGGAAAAATGAAAGAATCAAACCAATAGCCCAATACTTCAAAAAAGCAGCTTAAACCTTATGCGGAAGGATCACCTGAAAACCTCAAATGCAATTTACACACAAATTGAAACATTACAAAATTGACAGAAAGACAAAAAAAAGCTTGACAAAGTAGGGTATTCACTTATATTCAAAGTAGCATCAAGCTGATTCACTCAAGGGGCTGTGGTGTTTTGTCCAGCTTGACCTTAATGGCAGAAAGAGGCGAATTCTACACGCTTTCCGACAATGTAGACCGGTTTTGCCGTAATTCTCATCAGCCGAGGAAGGGCGATGATCGGACCCTTTGAGGAATTGTTTTGGGGCGTGTTTTCTAAGGTGCATTACTATCTTACGGGAAGTTATACCCACAGGGTCGCAGCCTGTGCCTGGGATTTGTTCGCCCAGCTGTGGTATTTTTGGGTGCTGGGCATTGTTGTTACAGCCTTCATATCAGTTTTTTGGCGTAAGAACGAGATAGCCTCGTTTCTTCGGAGATCACCTCGAGGTTCAATCGTGACCGCCACGCTTGTAGGAATCTTTTCCCCCATGCCTACTTACGTCGCGATCCCATTGATTGCTGCCCTGTTCAGGGTTGGGGTTCATCCTGCTCCCCTATTTGCTTTCTTGGTTTCCTCGCCGCTGATGAATCCCATACTCTTTTCTCTGACTGCAGGAGCCTTTGGATATGAGATGGCTGTATCCTTAACACTCAGTGCTTTCGCTTTGGGGATAACAGCTGGTCTGGTTACCCAGTTGCTTGTTTCTCGCAATCACTTCAGTAGATTCCTCTGCAATGGAGGCAGCATAGTTGAAAGTGTAGAGTGGAAAGATTCAACAAAAAGAACTCTTAAGTCTTATGCTGCTGAGTTTTCAAATCAACTATACCGGAACACAAAATTCATAAGCAAATACTTTTTCCTCGGGATTATCATAGCTGCGGCAGTAAAAGTCTTGATCCCAGCAAGCTGGATCATCAGCACACTGGGAAACCAACGTTCTTTTTCGGTGCTTGTTGCAGTTGCCGCTGGCGTGCCACTATATGCCTGCGGTGGAGGGACCATTCCTGTAATGCAGACCCTACAGCAGTTGGGCATGGACAAGGGAGCGATCTTGGCATTTTTCATATCTGGCCCAGCAACTAAGCTTTCGACTTTAGTCGCTTTAAAAGCAGCAGTAAGAAAGGAGGTATTCCTTCTTTATCTGACAATTGGTTTTTTGGGGGCTTCCGTTTTTGGGTTGGCTTACAGCATTTGGTAAACCCAAATCCAGTAGACTATAGAACACGAAACCTTTTGTGAAGAAAGGAGAAAGGTACCATGAGTGCTAAAGCTAAAAGAAAGTCAGTTTGGGCAATATGGAGTATTGTGCTGGTCGCATTGGCAGTGGTCGTCCTCTGGGATATTAGCAGCACTGTGGCTCAAAAGCGCAGCAGCATCGCCGCAGTATATGGCGGAGCCGAGCTGGAATGGGTAGTTGAAAGCTCTAAAAAGGTCCACCCAGCCCTTTTTGATCCAATTGAACCACCTGCGCCGAAGCAAAACTCGGTGGTAGGCATCTGCCAGTCGACGGATCCTGCGCTTGGGGGCTTGTCGGCTGCTCTTGATGCCACGTTGAGCTACGAGCAGGTTGACTCCATAACCCGCTTGACCGTACAGAGAGCTGGCGGGTTAGAAGACGTGGTTCAGCCAGGCGAATGGGTAGTTGTTAAGCCCAATATTTTGTATCAGCCCGGAACGGGCGGCTATAATCCGGGAATAGTAACTGATCTAAGGGTGATCAAGAGCGTAATAGAGCAATTAATAGAGGAGGGGGATGCGAGCCGCATTACTGTGGCGGAGGGTAAACAGTGGACAATAGAATCTGGTGGCTGGCAAGCGGTCTTTCCGGCCCCTATCAATATGTCGTATGAGGGCATGATCACTGATCTTGACACCCTAAATCCCGGGGTAACCATTGATTACATCGATCTCGATTATCCTCCTTATACAGGGGACGTTCCCGTTCCTGGGGGAGGACTATCTCAGGATTCCTATACAATTCCGGATGCAATCTTGAATTGCGACCGCTTAATCGCGGTGGCGGTCATGAAGACCCACACCTGGGCTCGTCTCACTTTGACCAACAAATTGTACATAGGAATCTCGCCGGCCAGTGTTTACAGCTCAGGAGGCTTTAATCACATGGCCCTGAATCACAGCCTGCTGGATATGACCATCTGTGATCTTGTCTCTTACCATCCGGCAGATTTTGCAATGGTGGAATGTATCTGGGGCATAGAAGGCGACGGACCGGCTGGTAGCGGTGTCGTCAAGAGAAACTTAGTCATAGCTGGTAAGGATCTGGTGGCGACAGATGCCGTATCGGCAGCGGCCATGGGTTTCAACCCTTGGGACATCGATTACCTCCATTGGGCCCGCAATAAAGGTTTCGGGACTTACGATCTTGATTACATCACGGTTAATGGGCCCAGCATCGACGACATCAGGTATAACTTTGCCAAACCACGTCGCGACGATCCTGATCCTGGCTATGCTCTGGGCTTCTATCAAGGTCGATGTAACCGCATCTGGCTCATCAATGGATTCCATGATGAGTATGGGGCTGATATCAATTATGATTATCTCGGCGGTGTGGAAGCAACGATTTCACCGGTTCCGGGGGATAGCACAGGAGGGGAGGTCTGGACAGTACTTACAGATGTTAACGAGTACATGGATCTGCAAAGCTACTTTGAGGGTGGTGCGTCAGATTGCATCACGTATGCATTCACACGCGTCATAGCAGATTCTGCGATGGCGGTTTATCTGCGTATCGGGAGCGACGATGGAATCAAGGTCTGGCTAAACGGAGATTCTGTCTACGCCAATGTCAATACAGGCGGCTGGTCGCTGGTGCAGCAGACGGTCGCCATCAACCTGGTGCAGGGAGTAAACAGGCTCTTAGTAAAGGTCAAGAACACCACCGGCGCTTATGGCTTCAGTATGTCCGTTTCTGAATCCGATGGTGATACTCCGTTTGGGATCCTCTATTCGGTAACTCCAACGCCAGCACCCGAGGTGGTGTTGAACTCGCCGTCCAATGGTGCGCAGACTTCGGATTCATTTATGGACCTCAGTGCTACGGTTACAGATGCTGATGGGGACTCAATGGTTGTTCGGTTCTACGGTGGCATGGATGATGCATCAGACTTGCTATATCTGGAGGACAGTGTTCCGAGTGGGACGCTTCTCAGCTACAACTGGGACGCTCCTGTAATGCCCGTTGACACCAATACAAGCGGTTTGTGGCATTTTAATGAGGCCTCCGGCGACACAGTTTATGATGCGACAGTCTATGGTCATAACGGATTCATCCATCAGGCCCAGTGGGTAAAACAGGGCAAGTTTGGCCCGTGTCTGTACTTCGACGGCATGGGTAACGTAGACCCCAATGACGAAGACTACGTTCTTATTGCTGACACCGAGGACGATACGCTGAATCCCACCCCAACGGACACGCTACTGGATGGAATGAGCCAGCTCACCTTAGAGGCCTGGATCTACGTCGCATCGCCGCTTGACGAACCTTACTACGGGATATGGAAGAAATGGGGGCCAAACACTAACCCTGAGTTGTGGTCATACGCCATGGTAGTCATGCAAGACAGACGCCTTTACTGGCATCTTCAAACAGACGACTCGTATCCGATAGGGCCAACCGTCATTACGAACACTCTGCTGGTACCCCTTTACGAATGGGTGCACGTTGCGGGAACTTACGATGGTTCGTCCGGCGTCCTGATCTTGTATATCAACGGCGTTCAAGATCCAGCAACGCAGAATATACCTGGCGGCGGTCCTGTCTATGATTCTCCGGTGGGAGTGCATATTGGTGCAGCTCCCTACCTTGAGGCTCAGTACTTCCACGGTTACATCGATGAACCAAGGATTATAACAAGAGTGTTGTCTCCGCAAGAGATTCAGGAGCGGGTGCGTCTTGGAAATGGCAGGTACTATTGGAGGGTTACGGCGGATGATGGAAGCAAAGAACTGACCACGTCAGAAACAAGGTATTTTGATGTAGGAACAGGCCTTCCCCCAGACTCAATACCACCAGAGGTGACCTTGAACTACCCGCCCAATGACTCCACGACTACGAACGATTATATGGGATTGTCCGCGACGGTATCCGATGCAAACCCCATGACGGTTCGGTTCTATGGTAACACGACAGACGCTTCGGATCTGCTCTACGTGCAGGAGAACGTTGTCGGCACAGACGTGACTTACAACTGGACCGATCCAGTGATGCAGGTGGAGACTGGCACCCAAGGTCTGTGGCATTTCAGCGAGGGTTCCGGCTCTGCCACCTACGATCAGACGATCAATGACAACGATGGCACGATCTCCGGGGCGACCTGGACATCGGACGGCAGATTCGGCTACGCTCTGGATTTTGACGGTGTGGATGATTATGTCGAGGTGCCGGATGATGCGAGCCTGAACAGTGCGGGGCCGATGACCATTGAGGCCTGGATTAAACCTTCTGGTGCCCCGCTTCAGTACTCGGAGATTGTGGATAAGGAAGGGACTTGGGGTTATTCCTTTATCTTAAACGACGACAGGCTACTTCATCTCTGGGTCGGCGACGGAACGGATTGGATAAATTCGGTGGGGACAACCGTTCTCCAGGATGACAGCTGGTACTATGTTGTAGGCGTTAGTGACGGTGATTCGATCAGGGTATATGTGAACGGAGTGCAGGAGGGAACTGCTACCGCGCAGGGTTCTCCGGAAAGCACAGCCGGCGTTCCTCTCCGGATAGGAAGAGGAAACGGCTCACTGCTGAGATGGTTCAACGGGATTATCGATGAGGTTCGGTTCAGCAACCGAGCATTAACGCCATCGGAGATTGCTGCCAACTATGCGGGGGGTCTGTCAGAGGGCCGCTACTACTGGAAGGTGGCAGTCAGCGACGGTCAAAATGACTCCACCTCAGAGACAAGGTACTTTAACGTCGGTGTGTATCCCGGTCCTCCTATTCCGAATTTGATCAATCCTTCGAATTTAGCGCTAATCGGCGACAACACTCCAACATTTGAGTGGAGTTCTACGGCAGGAGTTGGAGGAGAATACACACTCCAATATGCGCTGGACGCCGGCTTTACAACCGGTGTGCAGACGGTCAGCGGTATCAGTGATACCAACTACACCGTTCCTGCGCCGGATTCTCTCTCCGACGACACCTATTACTGGCACGTGCAGGCCTTTGATTTTGAAGGCGACTCGAGCAATTACCAGTCGACGCCATTCTCGTTTACTGTTGATACCCAGGCTCCAGAGGTAACCTTGAACTATCCACCCAATGACTCCACGACCACAAACGATTACATGGAGCTTTCCGCCACGGTATCTGATGAGAAACCCATGACAGTGTCGGTCTATGGTGACCAGGATCCTGATCCGACCACCCTGCTTTACCAGGAGTCAGGGTTGCCAGATCCTTCGACGGTGACTCACCTTTGGGGTGGTGGACCTCAGGAATTCGAAGTGGATGTGAACACTGGTGCACTGTGGCATTTCAACGAGAATACGGGAACTACCGCTTACGACCAGACAGCCAATGATAACGATGGCGCAATTTCTGGGGCTACCTGGACCACAGACAGCAGATTTGGCTATGCTTTAGATTTTGACGGTCTGAACGATTATGTTGAGGTGCCAGCTGATCCGAGTTTGGATATTACCGGGCCAATTACAATTGAGGCCTGGATCAAGCCTTCTGGTGACCCAGTTGAGTATTCAGAGATTGTGGATAAGGAACCGGTCACCCAAGGTCCCGGTTATTCGTTCATCTTGAATAACGATCGGTTGTTGAATTTTTGGATTGGCGAAAGTGGGACGGATTGGTTGAGTTCCGTCGGTACAACCGCTCTCCAGGACGACACCTGGTACTATGTCGTAGGGGTTAATGACGGTGATTCCATAAGGGTATATGTAGACGGAGTGCAGGAAGGGACTCCTACCGAGCAGGGCCCTCCCGGAAGCACAGCCGGGGTGAATCTGCAGATCGGTAGGGGAGGTACTTCTTTGCAGAGATGGTTCAACGGGATCATCGACGAGATTCGGATCAGCAACCGGGCCTTGCCGCCATCGGAGATTGCCACCAACTACGCAGGAGGGTTGACAGAGGGCCGCTACTACTGGAAGGTGACCGCGAGCGATGGGGTGAATGACTCAACCTCAGAGACGAGGTACTTCAATGTGGGTGTGCCGTCTGGTCCGCCTATTCCTGCCCTGATAACTCCCCCGGATCTGGCGACAATCACCGACAATACGCCGACCTTTGTGTGGAGTTCGACGGCTGGAGTTGGAGGTGATTACACGCTGCAGTATGCTCTGGACGCAGGCTTCACAACAGGCGTGCGGACGGTCACGGATATACCCGATACCACCTACACCGTCCCTACGCCGGATTCTCTCTCCGACGACACCTATTACTGGCACGTACAGGCCTTCGATTCAGAAGACAGTTCGCGCGGCTACCAGCCGACGCCATTCTCCTTTACGGTGAACACGACTCCGCCCGACCCGCCTGAGATAACATTGAACTCCCCCCCGGACGACAGCACGACACAGAATCCGTCTATGGCGCTCGACTTCACGGTGACGGATCCTAACAACGATCCGATGACAGTATGGGTTTACGGGGATACCGCGGATGCATCGGATTTGCTGTATGTAGAGGAGGATGTGGTTGGCACGGACATTCTCTATGATTGGACAGCCCAGCCCTTGGGAGTTGATGCCAGCGCGGTCTGCCTGTGGCGTTTCGACGAAGGCACTGGAAATTCAGTCTATGATGAGACAGCTTACAACAACAATGGAGTGATCGATGGAGCGACATGGACTGCTAACGGCAGATTCGGTTATGCTTTGGATTTTGATGGTGTGAATGATGCGGTTATTGTGCCGGATGCACCAGAGTTGGATGGTATGAGTGAGCTGACGCTGGAAGCCTGGATTAACCTTGCATCTGACCCCACCGACTGGGAAGCGATAGTCCAGAAATGGTCAACTACTGCCGCGGCAGATTATACGTACACGCTTGTGGTGAGTGCTTCCAACAATCTTTATATTCACTTCTTCACTGATGTTGAAGATGTGCTCTTCATCGGATCTCTCGAACTGCCTCTTTATACATGGACGCATGTAGCTGCAACGTATGACGGCACTGTCGTGAGACTATATGTCAATGGAGTTCAGGATCCAGTTACTGGTAACCTGACTGGCACTATAAGGAGCAACGACTGGGAGGTTAATATAGGTGCTTGTTTGCCATATGGCAGTGAATACTTTGATGGCATGATAGACGAAGTAAGAATCCTAACCAGGGCGTTAACGGCGGAAGAAATTGCAGCCGACGCCGCTGACCTGCCCGAGGGAACCTATTATTGGAAAGTTGCTGCAGATGATGGCAGCAAGGCACTGACGGTCTCTGAGACCAGATACTTCAATATCGTGACTCCTGCGCCTGACCCGCCGGAGATAACCTTGAACTCGCCGCCGAATGACAGCACGACAGAGAACCCGTATATGGATCTGGACTTTACGGTTACCGATCCCAACAACGATCCCATGACGGTATGGGTCTACGCGGATACCGGGGATGCATCGGATCTGCTGTATGTAGAGGAGGAGGTGGTTGGTACCGACATCACTTACAGCTGGGCAGATCCGGTGATGGAGGTGGAGTCTGGCACCCAGAGCTTGTGGCATTTCAGCGAGGGTTCTGGCCCTACAACCTATGATCAGACGACCAACGACAACGATGGCACTATCTCTGGAGCCACATGGACGGCGGACGGCAGATTCGGCTATGCTTTGGACTTTAACGGCCTGAGTGATTATGTTCAGGTGCCAGCTGATCCGAGTTTGGATATTACCGGGCCAATTACCATTGAGGCCTGGATCAAGCCTTCCGGCAATCCCATTGCGTACTCAGAGATTGTGGATAAGGAACCGCCCGGCGCAGGTCCCGGTTATTCTTTCATGTTAAATAATGATAGACTACTCCATTTCTGGGTTGGCGATGGAGCTGATTGGACGAATTCGGTAGGGACAACTGCTCTCCAGGATGATATTTGGTACTACGTGGTAGGGGTTCATGATGGTGATTCTATAAGGGTTTATGTAAACGGAGTGCAGGAAGGGACTCCTACCGAGCAGGGCCCTCCCGGAAGCACAGCCGGGGTGAATCTGCAGATAGGCAGGGGAGGCAGTGCTTTAGAAAGATGGTTCAACGGTATCATCGACGAGGTTCGGATCAGCGACAGGGCATTGACGGCCGAGGAGATTGCTGCCAACTACGCTGGAGGTTTGTCAGAGGGCACCTACTACTGGCACGTGGAAGCGGACGATGGCAGCAAAGCTTTGACGGTTTCTGAGACCAGGTACTTCAATGTAGGCGAGGTTAGTCCTCCTCCAGATACACCCACGCTCATTAATCCGCCGGATGTGGCGTTGATCAATGACAACACACCGACATTTGATTGGAGTTCCACGGCGGGGGTTGGGGGCGATTACACGCTCCAGTATGCGCTCGATGCTGGCTTTACAACAGGCGTGCAGACGGTCAGCGGTATCAGTGATACCACCTACACCGTTCCTGCCCCGTCGGCTCTCTCGGATGACCTGTATTACTGGCATGTTCAGGCCTTTAATTCAGTGGGTGACTCCAGCGGTTATCAGACAACGCCGTTCTCATTTACGGTGGACACTGAGGCTCCGGATATTCCTACTCTAATTAATCCACCGGATTTGGCGGCGATCACCGACAACACACCGACATTTGACTGGAGTTCCACAGCGGGCTCTGGAGGCGCCTACACGCTAGAGTACGCGCTCGATGCAGGCTTTACAACAGGCGTGCAGACGATCGCTGATATTGCTGAGATCACCTACACCATCCCTGACCCGGATTCTCTATCCGACAACACGTATTTCTGGCATGTGCAGGCGTTTGATCAAGTGGGTAATCCGAGTGGTTACCAGGCGACACCATTCTCGTTTACTATTGATAAAGAGGCACCTGGTCCTCCGACTGACTTCACTGTAGAACCGGGTCATGAGAAGTGCAAGTTGAGTTGGACTAATCCCACGGGAGATCCCTCATTTGAGGGAGTGGAGATTCGCCGCAATCCGTGGGAAATCGGTGCCTACCCTGAATATGATGACGATTTCCCAACTCCAATTGGCTATCCGACAGATGAGACCGAAGGTGACCTGGTTTATCAGGGCTCAGAGGAAAGCTTCAGAGATTCCAGCGACACGGGAACGATGCCGCGCAATGTGTACTATTACAGCATCTTCTCCTATGATGCGGCTGGAAATTACTCCACCCTGGCTGTGGGTGATACTGCCAGAGGCACGAACTACTGGTTGGGCGATGTGACCGGTGATGGCTCTGTCTACTACGAGGATCTCACCTTCTTCTCCAACGCCTTTAGGACATCCCCAGGTGAACCTGGTTATGATCCTGAGTTTGACATAGGTCCCACTTACAGCATGAGTCCTAAAGACATACCAACCACAGACGACGTGATAGACTTTGAGGAT
>JBAUFO010000137.1:0-35681 GCA_049679185.1 Candidatus Zixiibacteriota bacterium | reverse complement strand
GTGTCATGACCACCCGCACCAGGGATGGTTCCTTCTCGGCCTTCATCTTCCAGTTTTTCAGTCCGGTAACTTGAAAGCCGAATTTCGAATCGGTATAGACGGTTTTCTCCACCTCTCCGGTCTTTTTTGCCTTGGCGTGCAAACTTGACGCTCCGGTAAATATCAAGGTTAGCGCTGCGAATAAGACTGCGAACTTTTTCACGAGTTCCTCCCTTCTTTTCAGGCATTGAGTCATGGAGCCTGCGCAGCAATGAGAACTCAAACCCTGACTTTACTGCCGCCAACTCCCACTTTCGTCTGTAGCCGTTTAATTGTACCCGTTCCGAAGCCGAAAGGTTGCAGAAAATTTCAAACTTTGGAGGATAGATCTTGAGATTTCGCTGGTCTGGGTACGTCACCGGGCACTGCGGGACGTGTATCTTGCTTCACGTTCAGTCGATCCACGGCTCTCTGCGCGCGAGGAAACAGGTAAAGGGAGACGGCCATACCCAGGAGCGCCCCCGTGGTTACTCTGATTAAGTTGATGCTTTCCCGCAAACCCAGACTCTGCAAAAGGACGCTGGCCATCGCCGGGAAACTCAGCGCAACGGCCAGCTTAAGATTCAGAGGCCTTGTCCGTCTCAAACCCACCCACATGCCGACCGCCAGGGCGGAGGAATAAAAAGACAGGCACCGGGAGCAGATGGCCACCCGGCCTCCCAAAAGGAGGAAGGACCGGGATGCCTTCTGGTGGCAGAAGAATCCGTAGAATTGATAAATGATCTTTGAGGCCCACTCTAAATCGAGATATAAAAGAGAGGGGGCAACCAGCGCCCCCCCGATGAATATGAACAGGTGGAAATTGACCAACCCCAGCCAGTGAGCCCGTACCAGGCTGTATACGCTTCCCCCGACATTTTCCGCCTGCCTGGCGAGAAGTTGACCCAGTCGGTCAGAACCTCTCCCAACATCCCCTTTAGGAAACTGCTGGCTGGGAAGGCGACTCGCCTCCGGATGAGTCTCCTTCTGCTTTTTCTCCTTCTCGGTAAACCTTTCCATATAGATAATAGACGGCTAAGGATGCCCAGAAGCAGGTGAAGAATACACCCACCACCAGAGCCAGAACCCCAAAGCTGGCGATTATCTCCAAAGCGATGGTGAGCAAAACCACCATGATCAAGTTGTTGAGGTTCTGCTTGACAAACTCAAACATATCGTTGAAACGAAATGCTTCCTCAAAGCTGCCGGTTTTGGCATACTTGAGCGTGATGTAGGGGAGCGCGAACATCAGGGCCAGAAAGTAAAGGGGTCCGAGACAGTACTTGACGCAGGGGATGAAAGAGAGGATCATCCCCGGTATGCTGTAGACGATCAATATGATAAGGTATATCAGACCCCGGGTGAATTTGTCTCCCAGCTTATCCCATTCCGGAAGGGGAATCTCCTTTCCCTCGCTGGAATTCCTGGCCAGTTCCAGGAGATATCCCAGGACAAAGGGGATTCCCACCAGAATTAGGGAAAGAAGGTTAAATATCGCTCCCAAGAAGACCTTCACCGGCCAGTTCTTGTCCTCGAACATGAAGGAAAATGCTTTGGTAAAGTTTATCATCCCACCCTCCTTTATATGGTGAGCTTGCCGAACCATGGCAAACAGGTTAGATAATTACCGTTTATTATTATAGTTATCGAACGCTTCACCATTTTCTTCACCCGGTTATTCAGGGCATACGTTACGTTGATATGCACCAGTGGGCTCGTCTCCTCGCATCGCATCGCTGGTTAAAAAGCGGGCGAAGGGAGTTGAACCCTCGACGTCAAGCTTGGGAAGCTTGCATTCTACCGCTGAATTACGCCCGCCGGGTTTTTGTTTTCACTTGCTACGCGTCCTCTGCCTCTTTGTTTCTCTTGATATTGACAAAAGCTTAATTAACAAAACCTTCATGAATTGTCAAGAATCATTTCTCAGAACTTCTTCTGTTGGAACAGGGGTTGAACCCTTCAGGGGGAGCCCTCCCTTCGACATCCCGCCTTTGGCGGGAGACGAAGTGCAGGACTAGCCCCTGTCCCAACTTGGAGCGTTCTCGCCCTCCTGATCCACTGCCAGCGCAGCAGATGAGATCAAAAGGCAGCAAAGCATGACCAGGAACAGATATCCGATCTTGCTTTTTGGCAAATACATCTTATCCTCCCTCTCGTCGAATTAAGAACTAACGGATTTAAGGAAAGTCTCACAGGTGGGAGACCCACCTGCCAACGTTAACAAAGTTCTCCGGTCACCTCCTTCCTCTATCACTTGCAGTTTCGCGCTTAACTCAAGATTCTACTGTTTTCTTACGGTGAACTTGCCGTCCAGTTTCTTCATCTTCTCCACGATACCGCCATATTCCAACTCCGAATATGGAAGCATGGCGCAACCGGAGAAGCCCTGTCTTCTTATGTCCTGCGCCTTTTGCGAAACCTGGTCGCGCACCCAATCCCAGAAAGGCTGATCGAAAGCATCCGCCGGCTCGGTCAGTTTTCCGTTTCTTACCGAGAACGCCTGGGCCGAGACCACAGGTGGCCCGTCAAAGTAGGATATGGGCGAGTTGGCCTTAACCGGCATGAGAGGCCCGGTGTGACTGCCGCGCATGAAACCTGCGACAAAATGACCAATGGAGAATGGAGATAGAACCTCACCCGTGGCGGGGAATGGTCCCTGAACCCTGATTAAGGCCACCGGATCATCCTTCCCGGTGTATTTTCCGGCGATGTTGTGCAGACGCGTGGTGGAGATAGAGGCGGCGATCTCACCGGTGTTGACAGAATAGATGTGTTCTATCACAAACCTCTGATTGTCCCGCAGAAGTGAAGCTATGTCGTACAGATCCTTAGGAGCCGAGAGTTCGATTACCCTGTCCCCCTCGATATGCTCCACGTCCATGATCACGAACTTGAATCCCTCGGCCATCTTGGGAGAGAGAATCAACCCAGCGCAGTGCATGGGATCGGCAAAGGCCAAGTAGAAGGGTAAGTTATAGGCTCCGGGATCAGTTTTGTCGGCGGCGAAAAGGAGGAAACATTCGTTAGGCCTTTCCTCGATCTCCATCTCGGCTACGGCGGGGCCCATTCCCTTCACGTTGCCGGAGAACGCATCCTTTAAGAGGTCCTGCCCTGCTCCATAAAGACCTTGTTCCTTCGCCACGTTGGTTCCCTCTACGAAGGCATCCCAGGCCAACTTGTGGACCGCATCGTTTGACACTCCCTTTTGATGGGTCATCAGAATGGCGATGTCGTCACCGGTGCTGGAAACGTAGTGATCGATTAGAAGACCTTTCTTGATTCCGCGTTCGTAAACGAAATCCGCCACCGTGTCCTTCAACTTCTGGCTCGGCTTGATGTGCCCGCCGATGCTTCCAATGTCTGCCTTAATCACACTTAGCGTCAACTTCATTACCTCTCCTCCTTGTAGAACGATTCACCGAGCTTTGTTCATCCGCGATCAATGTAACTAAAACGGCCCGCAAAGTCAAATATTAGTTCACTGATCTTGACCCTGGGATTCCTTAGGTACAACTGTCCTTGTATCGCCGATGATATTCCAGGACAAACCGCCCAAACGGGCACTCCTGCCTGGGTTCTTCAACCCGTCCAAGTGGTACGCGACCACGGACGAGGTCTCCCAAACCTCAAAAAAGCGTCCCGGCTCGGTCTTTTGCCAGCCGGGACGGATAAGAGCTTCAATACGGATCAGACTCAAAAGAAAAATGAGGTAACCCGAATAAATCTACATGATGGCTTCCACTGCAAAAATCACCACCACCGTTGCATCAAGAACCGTTATACGAAACGGAACATTGGTGGCAATGGCATATAGGTGGAATTTCCCTTCCATTATAAGATCTTTGACGGGCTCAAGCTTCACCTCGGTAAGCGGGACTTCAACCGTGCTGCTCGCAGGTAAAACCAAACCATCCAAGACTAAGGTTGCATTGGCCTCTACCTCCGTTTTGGTAGTCAAGCTGCCGTCTTCGTAAACGTATAGCTGTCCGGTCGCATCAGTACCCAGATGGTTCTGAACCCATCCGTAGAATAGCAAATTGTAAATCTCGTCGAGCTTGTCCTTATTGTCCTTCCAATCGTCCTCTTCGGTCAAGTCTACTGCCATGCTGTTGACCTCAGTATCAGTCGATAAAGGCTCCTCTTCTATGTCATAACTCAGCATCATAGTGATGCCAAACATCCAGCAGCCGCTCAAAAGCAAAGTGGCAAGTACTGCCACGGAGAGCATAGCCCAGCTTCTTCGTCTCATCTTCATCAGTTTCCGCTCCTCTCTTTTTTATTCGGGGCCAAAATAGTAATTCACTCCGCCGGAAAGCTCAAGATGAACCCTTCCCCCGTCTCCCAGCTTGATGGGGTGATACTTGGCTCTGAACTCCAGGCTCAGCATCTCCGTGGGGAAGAATTCGAGCCCGCTTCCGAAGGCCAACCCCAATCCGCTCTCGTCCGGGATTCCCTCGCGCTTGTAGGTGTTGGAATTGATCCCAACCAATCCATAGAACTTGGTCTTGCCCATGCCGGAGATTGAGCCCAAGACAAGATCCGCGCCGAAGGAAGTAATGTCCCCACTCTTCCCCGCGAATGACACTCCGCGAACCTCCACGTCCTTGGCCCCATATTCGGCAAAAGAGAAATAGGGTTCGATTCCCAGATATGGGAGAAGCAGGACTCTACCCTTCGCTCCAAAGAGAGCACCGCTTTTGGCATCATCCTGGGCTAAGGGAATGTTCAGCCCACCGAAGGCGCCCAGGCTGAACTTGCCCGCCAGGGTGACCGAAGAACTGCTGGCTACAAAAAGAGCTACGATAATCAGACAGATTACCTTTCTCATAACGATTCCCTTCTTTAGTATTCTGGATGTGTGGCAAGAAACTGACAAATCCAAATTTAAAAGAGCTTTCGCTTCCCTCCTTTCTGTGCGGTTTTTGGCTCCCAACCATTTAGACGCAAAAATATCAACCCGCTGTTCTGTTGTCAAGGAAAAAAATGGGTACGTGGTCTCTTCTGGGATCTGTCTCCGGATACCTTTGACTCCTGACCGACGATTCCCTGAAGACGTAAACCAGGATAAGCGCATCGGTCTCGGAGACGTGGTCTTCTTGGTCAACCATCTTTATAGGAGTGGACCGGCCCCAACGTTCTTTAAAAGTGGCAACGCCAATTGCGGCGATAACATCGACGTAGGAAACATAGTCTCTCTTGTGAACTATCTCTACCGTGACGTCCCCTCTCCTTGCAGTCCATAGAGTTGATCGCACCATCCTGTGAGCATCCGTCCCTTTAGCAGAGACGGAGATTTTTTTGTTTGCGGTTCACCAGGATGCACGATATATTAGAAAGACTGGCTTAAACTGACAGAAGCATTCGACGCGACATTCAAATGTCAATAAGCAATCTCCAAGACTCAAAGGTGATCTTGCCGGGACCGATCCTCCTGTGGATTGTACTTGTTTTTTTCTTTTCGGGATCGACCCGTCTTCTGGCCTGGGAAAAGGTCGATTTTCAAGAAACGCCCGCTCAGGAGAATTTCCCCCACTCCGACGCGGTGATAATTAAAGACGAAGCCATTATGGAGATTGAGACATCTGGCGAGGCTTTGTTTACCCACCACCGGATAATGAAGATATTCTCCGATCCGGACAAAAGATACAGCCGCCAGGAGATTCCGTTTAACAGGAGCGTCAACTTTGTCAAGATCAAGGCGCGGACCATCCACCCCGACGGTGAGGAGTTCTCTCTGGACGCTCAAGACGTCCGGGAAAAATCGCTTTTTTCGGACTACGTCCTTTACTCCGACTCCAAAGTCAAAGAATTCTATATCCCGCGGGTGAGAAGGGACTGCGTGGTCGAATACGAGTATCAGCTTCGGTTCTCCAGTCTGCTTTACTGGGCGGATTGGTTTTTTCAATCTTACCTTCCCACGCTTCACTCGAAATATACGCTCGCCATCCCCCGGCACTTCGATTTTAACATCAGGGTGCTTAACGATAAAATAGTACCGAAGGTTGATTTCCGCAAAGGGAAAAAGGTCTTCGTGTGGGAGACCTTCAACAAGGAAGCGATAAGGAAAGAGGTCTTCATGCCTCCGGCAGCAGATTTAGCCTCCCGCGTTGCTTTCTCTCCAATCGAGTTCAAATTCGACGGTAAAACCCACCCTTCTGCAAGCTGGAATGACATAGCGCGCTGGTACCGGGATATCTCGCATGCAGGTAACGTTCCCACTCAAGAGCTAAATCTTCTGGCTCTTGAACTGACATCCGGATTGGACTCCCGGAAGGAGAAGACGAAGGAGCTCTTCGACTACGTCCAGGAACACGTCAGGTACGTATCGGTAGCCATCGGTTCAGATGCCTTCAAGCCGCATCCGTGTGCCGACGTTTTGGAGTATGGTTACGGTGACTGTAAGGACATGACCTCGCTGCTCGTAGCCCTGTTAAAGGCAGTAGAAATTGAGGCCTTTCCAGCCTTGCTTTCCACCAAGGGACACCGGAGCGTGCTGACCGACATGCCCAAGGTGAAACAATTCGACCACGTGGTGACGGCTGTTCCCCTTGACGGCCATTATATCTGGCTGGATCCAGCCTGCAGAAACTGCCGGTTCGGTGAACTCCCTTTCGAAGATCAAGGAGCGCCTGCCCTGGTGGTCAAGCCGGATGGAGGAGAGCTGATCCTTACACCTGAGACGGGTGAAGATACAAACGTTACCCGTACGCTCTGGGACGTTAAGCTTAACTCCGACGGTTCTGCCTCTGTTGAGGTTATAATTCAGGCCTCCGGACAAGAGGGTTTGGCATTCAGAGCTTCGCTGACCGAGCTAAAGCCCCAGAGGCGAAGGAAAGCCCTGAGTGGCTACTTGAGTTCCTGGTTCACCGAACCATATCTCCTGGGAACTGAGTTTAGGAACTTCGAAGAGAAAGATTCCAGCATCTTTGTTCACGCCAGTGTTGACGCCGGAAGCTTTGGGGTGAAACAGGGGGACAGGCTATTTCTGCCGGTGAATCTCAACACCCAAGACTATCTCAATTTGATGTTTCCGCATGCTCAGAGGCGCTTCCCGGTGATCTTTGACTATAGATTCGTGAACACAGATGAGCTAACAGTGAGCGTTCCTCAAGTATTTGAGATTGAGTATCTGCCGGACCCGGTTCGACTGGACGAATCCTTCGGATTGTTCGAATCAACCTACGAGTTAGAGGGAGATAAAATTCTCCACAGAAGGGTGTTCGTGAGAAAGGAGCTTATCGTTCCGGTCAGCGATTACGATCGACTTAAGGACTTTTATGACCAGGCGGCCGCTGCCGATAACCAACGGATAATTCTAAAAAGAATACCCCCAACGGATGAAGCAGACAAGTAGACGGCGAAATCCGGTGGCCGCAACCTTTGCCTTGCGCTGAACCCCGGTCAGAGGCGATTGAAAACTCATGCTTAGATTTCTGTACAGAAAAGCGATCACCCTAGCTTTGGCACTGTTTCTACTATCCTGCGTCGCCTCATGGGGAGATGACAATTGGGTGGAGAAGCTGCCGGAGGGATGGATCAGGTCTCTTCCCCCGGAAGATCAGATCCCCCTCTCCTCCGACTATCCCTCCGCGGGCGCAGTCTACCTTCTGGACGAGCAGATCTATTACGTGGCGGACAAGATAGAGGTGAAGGTGGTGATCATGAAGATTTTCAATCGCCGCGGTTACAAATACGCTCAAGCTGCCACCCCCTATTATAGGAAGAATGAATCGGTGGAGGTGCGAGGAAGAACCAGGAAGAAAGACGGAACAATAGTCGTCCTGAGTGAGGAAGACGTCCATGAAATCTCGACATCAAAGGACCTCAAAAGAAAGAAATTCACGCTTCCTGCAATCGAGGACGATTGCCTGATTCAATACGAGATAGCCTATAGATCGGGAAGACATACCCTCTCCGGCATTCGATATTTCCAAAGCGACGAGCCCACGCTCCTCTCGCGATTCAACCTGATCGTTCCCAAGCACCTAAAGGTGGTTCACTTCGATAGTCCACCGGGCATTCTCGACACCACCAAGGAGAAGCTCACCAATTCCGAGCAGACCGCTCTGTACGCCTTTGCCAAAAGGAACCTGCTCCCCTATGAGACGGAGGCCTTCATGCCGCCGCTGTTTCACTATTCTCCCTCGCTGGCCTTTGTGATCAACATACCACAAGAGGATGAGGAACTGGCAGCCTCGTGGGAAAACGTCTCCCGAAGGTATTTCGAGACCATGAACAGGCATTTTGCCCCCACGGGTAAGATGAAAAAACTCGCCAAAAGGCTCACCGAAGAGTGCACCACCGAAAGGGAGAAGATCGAGAAGATATTCTATTTCGTGCAGTCTCATTTTAAGATGGATTTTGCCTCCCGCTCCATCTTTGATGAAGTCCAAACCATTTTCACCAGGCAGGTGGGCAGCAGCGCAGAGGTCACCGGAATAATATACGCTCTGCTGAGGTCCCTGGAGATCGAGTCCACTCCGGTCCTGGTACCCAACAGGAAGATCGTGACAGATTTACCCGACGTTCCCATGCTGGACTGGTTCAGCCACCTGTTGCTCAAGATGAGTGTGGACGGCGAGGAGCTGTGGCTGGATCCTTATTACGGGACAAACAGCGTCAACTGCATATCACCGGAGTATCAGGGGGTTGATGGACTCTTGGTGCAGGAATCGAATGGAAAGCTTGACAGAACGCCATCCTTGAGTTATTCAGAAAACCTGAGGCTCTCGATCACGAAGGTGAATCTGAAGGTAGACGGAAGCATCGACTGCGAATCCCGGGAGATTTACTCCCCATGCAGGAGTGCGGAGATGAAGAATCTCCTTCGCAGCCAGAACATCGTCGAAAGAGAGGACGAACTGGCAAAGCGAATCTGCGAATACTGCCCTGGCGCCATGCTGGATACCTGCGGTTTTAATGATCTGTATGCGTATGGTCAGGATTTCGCAATCGACTGTCGGTTTCATTCTTCGCACTACGTACAGAGGGCGGATGACCTGCTGTATCTGAATCCTAATATCCTGAATCGGGATGAGACTGCGAAAGACTTCGCCCAGCCAATGCGAATCTTCCCCATCATGTTTGACCAGGTCAGGACTGATATAGATAGCGTAGTCATAAACCTTCCCACTCCTTATGAAGTAACGGATCTGCCTGACCCCATCCATCTGGAAAACGATTTAGGAGAGTTTCGCACGGAATATGAAATCTCGAGCGACCAACTCGTCTACAAACGTCTTCTCAAGATAAAGAGACTGCTGGTCTCTCAGGGCGAATATAAAGAGGTGAAGGGATTCTTCAATCGGATATTCGAGGAAGATCAAAAATCCATCGCGATCGAAAGAAGAAGATAAACACCTGTTTCCGGTGACGTGTCGGTAATGAAAACTAATTTCAAGGAGGAACAAGATGAACAAAGAGTTCAACGAGCTGGTAAATAAAATTCTGGAATTCCAGTGGAAGAAGTCTCCTGTCGAGGCCACCTTCATGGGAGTCCACGAATATGATGACAAGTTGGATAGGACCGATCCAGAGTCGCGGAGGCGATATCTGAAGAAAACAAGAGAGTACCTGAGAAAGCTGGACACGTTCTCTCCTGACCTCAGAACTCCATCGAAAGACGCGAAGCTTTCCGTCGACGAGCTGATGGATTGGAGAATGCTGCGCGACTCTCTCAGGGTCCAGATCGCGGAAGAGGAGAAGTTGCGCTGGTTCAGAAGACGGGCCAGGTTATACCCCGACATCGCCTTGTTTGGCTGCTACATTCTGATGCTGCGTGACTTCGCTCCATTAAAGGTGAGAATGAAGTCTCTCCTGGGGAGAATGAAACAGGTCCCTCGCCTGATGAAGCAGGGTCAGGAGAACTTGAGAAGAGGAGGGAACATCCCCCGAATATGGACCAAGGTTGCAATGGAGACGACTGTGGGTGGAAAGGAGTTCTTCAGGGAGATGATTCCTCACTTCGCTGAAAAGGTTCCCCATCTCAAAAAGCAGCTTCTCGCAGCCAATGACAAAGTGCTCTCGGCTTTTGACGATTACGAGGAATTCTTGAAGAAAAGGCTTCTTCCTCGATCGAATGGCAAATTCGCCATCGGAGAGGAGTTCTTCGATTTCCTCTTATCAGTCCATCACCAGCTCCCGCACACCACAGATGACCTGGTGAGGATCGGCAAACGGCTCATCAGGCAGACTCAGGCGGAGATGAGAACCCTGGCCAGGAGGATCGACCCTAAAAAGAGCTGGACTAAGATCGTGGACGAGTTGAAGAATAAACATCCCAAAAAGGAGAATTTGCTCAAGTTCTACACCAGGGAGATGGCGAGAGCCAGGGATTTTGTCAGGAGAAAGGATATGGTGACCATCCCGAGGGGGGAGAGTCTGTCCGTGGTGGAAACTCCAGTTTTCGAACGAAGCGTGATCCCGTACGGCGCGTATATGCCGCCAGCCGCTTTTGACAAGAAACAAGAGGGGTTTTTCTGGGTGACGCCGGTTAACGAGAAACTTCCGCTCAAGCAGCAGGAAGAGCAACTTCGAGGGCACAATTCCAATGGAGTGGTCTTGACTGCCCTGCACGAGGCTTATCCCGGTCATCATCTCCAATTGGTTCATAATAACAAGACAAAGTCGAAGGTAAGGCGCCAGTTTTGGACCTCGCTCTTTGCCGAAGGGTGGGCGCTCTATTGTGAGGAATTGATGTACGAGAAGGGCTTCTACACCAAACCCGAAACCCGCTTACTTCAGCTAAAAGATCAACTCTGGCGTGCCTGCCGGGTGGTGATCGATGCCAGCCTGCATACTAACCGAATGAGCTTCAATAAGGCGGTTAACATACTGGTGGATGTGGCGAAATTAGAGAAGACCAATGCCATCGCTGAGGTCAAGAGATATACTTACACTCCCACCCAGCCCATGACCTACGCCATGGGCAAGACGGAGATATTGAAACTGAAGGACGATTTCAAAAAACTCAAAGGGAGAGCCTTCAACTTAAAAGTATTTCACGACCAGCTTCTAAGTTACGGCACGATCCCCATTCAGATGGTGAGGGAAAGGATGTTGTCAACTAAGGCTTGAAGTGCTTAACCTTCCTCTGCCCCGCTGTCGCCATCAGGAGACCGTGGATCAGGTCGGTTAGGGAAATCCAATCCCCGGGCCGAGAAGGTAAGCGAATGAATTATGCCCCACGAGTCGTTACGTGAAGTGGAAGTACCTGCTGCAAGTTAAACCAAACTTAATCGAGAGGGTAGTATGAAGCTGAATCGATTTGTCACGAGCATTCTTATCGTCCTCCTTTTGACATCGTGGGCCATAGCTCGGAACCCGCAGGAGACCTGGGAGCAGTACAAGAGTCCTGAGGAGGCCGGATGGTCATCGGAGAAATTGGAGCAAGCGAAGGAGCTTTACGATAGCCTTGATGCCGCCGCCTTCATGGTGGTCTACGATGGGAAAGTGCTCGTCTCCTGGGGCGACGTCAAGCGGAGGTTCATGTGCCATTCCGTGAGGAAAAGCCTGCTCAGCGCGCTTTACGGCACACACGTGGACGACGGGTCCATCGATCTGAACAAGACCTTGGCGGAACTAAACATCGACGACAAATCTCCTCTGACCGAAACCGAGAAGCAGGCAACCATAAGGGACCTGCTCAAAGCCAGATCAGGAGTCTATCATCCCGCCGCCTATGAAACCCAGTCCATGAAAGCCAGGCGTCCTAAGCGCGGCAGCCATCCGCGCGATACGTTCTGGTATTACAACAACTGGGACTTCAATACCCTTGGCACGATCTTCGAACAGGAGACCGGAGCGGATATCTTCGAGGATTTTGAGAACCGCATAGCCGACCCGCTACAGATGGAGGATTTCAGATTGATGGACGGATACCATCATCTGGAGGCCGAACACTCCATTCATCCGGCATATCCCTTCAGGATGTCGGCTCGGGATATGGCCAGGTTCGGCCTGCTCTACCTGCAAGAGGGAAAATGGAACGACAAACAGGTGATTTCAAAAGAATGGACAGACGAGAGCACCAGGTCGTATTCTGAGACAGACGACCGGGGCGGAGGCTATGGTTATCTCTGGTGGATGTCAGGCGAATTCAAAGAGCTGGGCATGTACTCAGCTTATGGAGTGGGAACTCAAGTCATCTCCGTGCTGCCGGGTGCGGATCTGGTAATCGTTCAGCGTGTTGACACCTATCAAGGCAGACGGACAGCTCCAAACAGCAGACTATTCAATATGATCCTGGACGCCAGAGTATCGGAACCCAAGCCTGATCCCGAGTTGATCGCCCTGCAAAACTCTCCTTCATATCAGCGCCCCGAGATCATCCATCTCGAACCCAGCGTCATGGAAAAGTACGTCAGAGAATATACGATGGGCGAGACTAAGGTGTCCGTAAAGAAGACTGACGGAAAACTGCTGCTCGATTCACCCGGCCTGGGAAAATTCCACCTGCTGCCTGTCTCCGGGACTAAATTCGTCGTGCAGGATGCTGAATACTATGCCATCTTCGAATTTGATGATAACGGAACACCTTTTCGCTTGACACTTCATGAGACCTCGGCTACGGGTGACCTATATTCCACTATAATAAAGAAGGGTATCGAGGCAGCAATTGAGCAATACCGCGAGATGAAGAGAAATGAAACTGAGTTCTCCGAATCTGCGTTAAACACCCTGGGCTATCAACTGCTTGGAATAAAAAAGAGCAGAGCCGCCATTGAGATATTCAAGTTAAACGTGGAGGCGTACCCAGAATCCTTCAACGTTTACGATAGCCTCGGAGAAGCTTATATGATGAGTGGGGAGGATTCGCTTGCTGTCGAAAGCTATAGGAGATCACTAGAATTGAATCCTGAAAATGTGAATGCCCAACAGATGATAGATAAGATCAAGAAAAAAAGATAAGACTGGAGCGAGTCATGCCCTACTACAGAAAGTTGGTCGGCGAAAAATGCTATCTCTCGCCCTGCAGTGTTGAGGATGCGGAAAAATGGACTGAATGGGATAACGACCTGGAGGTAACAGTCCCCCTGGGACCCGAAGCGTACACCCCGATTTCTCTCGACCGGACCAGGGAAGGCATAAGCAAGCTCATAAAGAAACAAGATCACATTTTTTGCATCGTTGACCTGGAGACGGACACGCTAATCGGACGCTGCCTGCTTTTTGACATAGATCAGATCAACCGCAAAGCCACATTCGGGATCGACATCGGCGAAAAATCATACTGGGACAAAGGGTATGGCCAGGATGCGACCAGGCTGATGCTTGATTACGGATTCAATCTGCTCAATTTGAACAACCTAATGCTCGGTGTGTTCTCCTACAACGAGCGGGCGATAAACTGCTACAAGAAAGTTGGCTTCAAGGAGATTGGAAGAAGGAGAAGGTCCAAATTTATTGGGGGAAAATGGTTCGATGGGGTCTTCATGGATATCCTTGCAGAAGAATTCGAATCTCCATATGTCAACAAGCTTCTTGAGAAGGGAACAAAGTGAATGGAAGGATGAACAGATGAAGGCTGACGAGTTCGGATTCAGAATTGTCAAGCCTACCTTGCTTCTCGACAAGAACAGGGTTTTGAAGAATATCGAAAAGATGGCAGGAAAGGCGAAAAAAAGCGGCGTCAGATTCCGGCCGCACTTCAAAACACACCAATCGGCCGAGATCGGTAATTGGTTCAAAGATTTCGGAGTGCAGGCGATTACGGTTTCATCGCTTGACATGGCAATCTACTTTGCTAAGAACGGCTGGTCAGACATTACGGTTGCATTTCTGGTCAACATGCTGGAGGTTGACAAGATCAACAAGCTGGCCGGGGAGATTAAGCTGAATCTGCTTGTCGATTCGGAAGAGGTTCTCTCGGCGCTGAACAGCAAGCTCCAACATCCGGCTGGAATGTGGATAAAGATTGACACAGGATACCATAGGACGGGTGTCTTTTGGGATGATTCCGACCGCGTCCTCTCCCTTGCCCGGAATATAGAAAACTCTCCAAAGCTTGAATTCAAAGGACTCCTCACCCACGCCGGGCACAGCTATTATGCAAAGTCGGTTGACGAGATTCGAAAGATCCATGATGAAACATTAGAGAGATTAACTGCGGTTAAGGATCATTTGAAGAGTAACGGCTTTGAAACCTGCGAAATCTCCGTCGGCGATACGCCAACCTGTAGTGTGGTGGAGGATTTCGATGGAGTTGATGAAATTCGACCGGGCAACTTCGTGTTCTATGATTTGATGCAGGAAAAACTCGGCGCCTGCACAGAAGATGAGATAGCGGTTGCAATTGCCTGCCCAGTCGTCGGGAGGTATAAAGACCGGAAGCAGATAGTGATCTACGGCGGATTAGTACATCTGTCGAATACCTATATCACTGATGAGAAGGGCAGGAAGATATTCGGATATCTAACGTCTTTGAAGAACGGGACCTTCGGGCCTATCAATAGAAAAGCGCCGGTGACAGGCTTGTCGCAAGAACACGGGGTGGTTCAGGCTAATAAGAATTTTTTAGACGGAATTGAAACCGGTGATTTGATTCTGGTGTTTCCAATCCATTCGTGCTTAACCTGTGATCTCCACGACGGATACAGGACCATCGAAGGTAAAGTGGTTTCTCGCCTGTAGGTAGGCGGGGCTTCCAGCCCCGCAAAATTCGGCGGGTAAGGGTGCCCGCCCTACGAGCTATTGCCTAAACCTCACAGCATTCATTGGCCGAACTTTTTTTCGGCTTATGATAATCAAGAGGCAGCCACCGATAACAAACAATCCTCCTATGATCTCCCGCGGTGCTGGCGTCTGGCTCAGAGCCACCAGCGCTAGTATCGCTACGAAAACAGGTTGGCTCTGATTAACCAAAGCTACCTTAGAAACCTCTATATGTTTTAAGGCATATAAATAAATCGGCCGGGTTAGTATGGGTCCGGCAAAGGCGATAATCAAGATCGCCCACCATACAGTGCCAGCGCCTTCAAAAGAAGTTCCCAGAAACGCCACCGCAATCCAGAACAGCACCGAGCTTATCACGTTGCGCAGAAAACTCAGGGTTAACGGATCAACATAACGGACTGCGATTTTGGCAATAAACTCCGCTGTCCCGAAGCAAAGAGCACTGAACAAGACCACCCAAAAACCGGTTGAATACTCTGCTCTGAAGGTGAGCTTCATCAACACGATTCCACCCAAAGCTAGCAGCGCGCCAACTGCTTCTCCCTTAGTGAAGCGTTCACCCAGAATCACGATGCCGAGAGAAATTGTGACCAGCGTCTCGAAGCGGTTGAGAAATGAGGCCAACGTGGGGTCCATCATCTTGAGCCCAATCCAATAAGTCCAGATGGCAACGAATGCCAGTACGCTGAAGGCAATGGTCCAACTCCAACCTCTTCTGTCAAGAGCCGAGATGCGCTTCCATCTCTTCCTGGGAAGCATAGCCAACCCCAGGACGATTGCGCCCATCGGAAATACCAGAGCGCTTAGCGCCAGAGGGGAAATGGCGTACAGAGTGAACTTGCCCGACACGATCAGGATAGACGCCATCATCGCGGAAAGGGAGGCGTAGAGATAACCCATGGACGCCTTTGCAGCGTCGTGTTGTTTCGGGGAGTTATTCATTACGTGTCAATCCAGGACACAGATGGAGCGGGCTCGATGAATCGAGCCCCTACGGACGCGGATACTGTAGGGCGCCATTCATGGCGCCCGTCTTCCGTATGGTAGGCGGGGGTTTCCCGCCTGTGGCGGGATCTGCCCACGACATGACCAGCCCCGCGAAAGACCGTCGGGCAAGATGCCCGCCCTACCAGTTATTCACACAGTCTCTCAAACCGGTAGGCGGGGCTTCTAGCCCCGCACAGAGCCGACGGGCAGGATGCCCGCCCCACCAAGGGACATTCCTTAAGCGATGAGCTACCGACCCGCTCGTATACCATCCAGAGTGGTCTTTGCCTCGGGAGCCTTGGTAAAGAACTCGATCAGCTTATCGCACGCGTAGTCGTCGCAGTAGGCGCAGTTCTTGACCTTCTTCTCTTTCCCGCACTTCCGTATCTCGCATACCTTGCAGTAGTTGAAGAGTCTTTCACTGTCAACTAAGCAGCCGTCGCAGTTGATGTCCTCAGGCTTCAAAGCTACGTCGTGATCTTTGGACCACTTCTCAGCCACTTTTTTCCTCTCTTCGTCGCTGTCCTTTTCGGTGGCGATGAAGGCCGGACAGTCAGTACAACTTAGCCCGCAAAACGCAATCATCTTTTCCATGAACTCTTCTCCTTTCTCTTTGCTATCCCCTCACTCCCGCCGGTGGCGGGATTTTCAACTTAATCCTCTCCCCTAAGCGGAGAGGAAAAGGACCGAGAGGCCTTTTCTTCTTTGCAGCAATATGACCAGCGAACTCTCTCCTGACGGGTAGTCCGTTTCATCCGCTGACCTTTTCGCATACCACGATTTTGGACTTGCCGTCCTCAGTGTTTGACTTTTCCACCCGGCTGAAGTTGTTTATGAATACCTTCTCTCCTCCTTTCAAAATCTCGATGGCTTGCTTGCGGCCCATGGAAAATACCCTAATGTAAAAAAGCATCCTGACAAACCTATTCTTCGGAACCTCATGCTCCATCATCAAAAAACGCTTCCCCTTCTTGAGTACCCTGTTTATTTCACGTAAGCACTTGGCTGAAGCATCTCCTTTCAGTTCGTAAAACGCGTGCGAACAGGTCACGCCGGAGAAGACCTCATCCCGAAAAGGAAGCCTGGAAACGTCCGCCTCGACCAAGAACACGTTTGGATCAGAGGCAAGTTTGGATCTGGCCGCCTTTAACATTCCCCTCGAGAAATCGAGACCAACCACTGTGCCTTCTTCATCTATGCGCTTGCGCAGGCTCGGCAACATGGCTCCGGTGCCGGTACAGATGTCTAAGACCGCATCACCGCCTTTCAATCCAACCTTTCCGGCCAGATGATCCCTCAATCTTCCTCCGGGGTCACCGGAGTGCATGGCAACGAAGGAATCGTAAAAACGAGAAAAGAAGTTATAGTAGCATATCCTGATCTTGTTTCTCACGGTTTCATTCTCTGCAACATCTTAGGGAAGAGGAAAGACTGTCTTCTCCTTCTACGTCTCAAAAACTCCGACCGAAGTAGTCTAACTAGCCCTGAACATCCGCTTAATCCGTTTAATCCGTTGACCGTTCAGCCTGTTGTCCGCTCGATCCCGTACTCTTTCATCTTCAACCGAAGAGTGTTCCTGTGAATTCCCAAAACCTCGGCGCTCTTGTTCAGGTTCCAATCGTTCTGATCCAAGACCCTTGTGATGTGGTCCTTTTCCACCTTTTTGAGAGACGCGGAAGCCAGTGGGAATCGTCCAAACTTTTCACCAGGACCCAATACGAAGTCCGACAAGTCGGCTTCGTCAATTACCTCGGTTCGAGAAAGAACGACTCCTCGCTCGATTGCGTTCTCGAGTTCCCTTACGTTTCCCGGCCACGGGTAACGCAGAAGGATATCCTTGAACTCCGGAGTGATTCCCTTTACGGACCTGCCGCATTTCTGATTCGCCTTGTTGATGAAGTGATCGACCAGCATGAGGATATCCTCTCTTCTCTCGCGCAGAGGGGGAATCACTATGGAGATCACGTTCAGCCGATAGTACAGGTCCTCTCTAAAAGTCCCCTCCTTAACCTTTTCTTCCAGTTCCTGGTTTGTGGCGGAGATGATGCGGACGTCGACTTTGAGAGTATCCTTTCCACCCAGCCTTTCGAATTCCTGGGATTCAATGACCCTCAGCAGCTTGACCTGAGTCTCGAGGGGGATGTCGCCCACCTCATCTAAGAACAGAGTCCCCCCATCGGCCAGCTTGAACCGGCCCTCTCTCGTTCTGATAGCTCCGGTGAAGGCGCCCTTCTCATGTCCGAACAACTCTGATTCAAAGAGAGACTCTGGTAGCGCCGCGCAGGAGACGGGCATGAATCTCTTCTCGGCCCTGTCGCTCAGACCATGGATGGCCCTCGCCACCAACTCCTTTCCCGTCCCGCTTTCTCCTCTTATTAGCACCGTCGACCGGGTTGTCGCCACACGCGAAACCGTGCTCAGCACCTCGCGGATGCCCCTGCTCTTTCCAATTATCTGAAGGCGGCCATACTTCTGCTCCAATTCCTCTTTGAGGTATTTGTTTTCCAACAAGAGATGATGATTGTCCAGGGCCTTATTAATAAGAAGCTCCACCTCTTTGAGGTTAATTGGCTTACTTACATAGTGATACGCTCCCAGCCTCATGGCATCTACCGCGGTTTCAACGGATCCGTAAGCTGTCATCATGATCACCTGAATCTCCGGGTCGATCTGTCTCAGTTTTTCCAGGAGTTCGATTCCATCCATCTCGGGCATCTTGAGGTCGATCAGGGCCACCTCGAAAGACTTGTCCAGACAGATATCGATAGCCTCCCATCCCGATCCTGCAGTTGTGGCGCTAAATCCCTGTTTTTTCAGAAAGCCGGCCAGCTGTTCCCTCTGTGTCTCTTCGTTATCAACTATCAGAATCCTATAGAGTGCCATAACTCATCCCATTGTTTGTACGGTCCAGGTTCCTTCGATTCATGCTATCGGTAACTTGATGGTAAAGGTAGTTCCTTTGCCCCTTTGGCTCTTGACCTCGATCCTACCTTTATGATCGGAGATGATACGGTGTGCGATGGAAAGTCCAAGTCCGGTTCCCTTCTCTGTGGTGGAGAAGTAAGGTTGAAAGACCTTGGAGAGATTCTCCTTGGGAATACCTGCTCCCGAATCCGTGATCTCTATTACCACATTTGCCTGCGAATCATCCAGATAAGAACGCACAGTTAAGCTTCCACTTGAGGGCGTGGCCTGAATTCCGTTCAGTATTATGTTCAGGATAGCCTTCTTCATCTCGTCTTGGTCAATCTTCAGGTCGGGAAGTTTGTCGATTGACCTGGTGATTCGAATGCTCTTCTCGTTTGCTTCAACCTCTGCGAGATTCGTTACCTCCTCCAAGAACGCGCTTATATCAGTGGGAACCCGGTTCAATTTGTGAGCCTTGGCCAGACGCAGGAACTGATTTATGATACTATCCAGTCTCTTGATCTCGTTTAAGATGATTTCGGTGAATGATCTGTATTCATCCTCATCCTTTTGCGGAACGAACTCGGATTTCAGTCTCTGGGCCGTGATGGAGATTGCGTTCAGCGGATTTCTTATCTCGTGGGCCACGCCGGCTGCCAAGTTTCCCAGAGCCGAAAGTCTCTCGGCCCTCTTTGCCTCCTCCTCAAACTTTTTCAACTCGGTTATGTCATGGATCACAGCCACGGCACCCTTGAACCTCTTCTCCTCATCGAAAAGGCAGGAGGTTCCGATGATCAACGCTTTATCCTCACCGGAAAGAGTCCGAAACTCGGTTTCCACCTCTCGCGTGGTCCTCTTCTTTTCAAAGGCTTGCTTTAAGAGACAGGGGTCATTCGGAAAGACCGAGTCATAATCCTGCCTCACCGCGTGATCCCGACTCACCCCGAACAACTCCTCGGCCAGTCGGTTCAGCATGACTATCTTTCCGTTCTCATCCACCGCCACCACGGCACTGTGCATGGCTTCAAACACGTTTCCGGTCAGGGTTTTGATCTCTTTATACGATCTGTCCAGAACAAAATAATTCTGATTGACAATGACCATGCCGATTGTCAAGAATCCCAAAAGGAACAGAATCAGCGCGAAGAGGATCATTTGCCTTTGATAGCTGGAGGTTACCTTGTTGTATCCCTCCAGCGAAAGCCCGATTCTGAAAATCCCCGAGGGAATCTCTTCGGACTTGAACGACTTGACCACCTCCAGCACGTCTTCGCCCTCGAAGGAAGCAATTCTACTTTTGGCGGTTTCTTCCTCCAGCGTGCTTTGAAGGAAAGGGTCCTCTTCGATTTTCAGCATCCGTTCCACTTTCTTTGATGCCAGCACAATGCCCTCCATCGACTGCAGCACGATGTAATCCACCCCGCTTTCCTGGCCAATCCTCTGGATCAGGTACCCGATTCCGATCTCCTTTTTGAAGCTTTCCAGATAAAAAGCGGAAGCTACCACCACCACGGCGCCTGCCTCTCTCGACCTCTTTACTGCAGCGGCGTAACTCTTTTCTGCCAGCAGGCTCTTGGCTTCGATTCCGAAGACCACCTCTTCCTCCTCCCCCTCGAGTATTGTCGATACCCCGAGGATCACCGAGGTGGTGGAGTCTTTATAGATATCTTTATCTGAGAGATGACTGCTGTACTTCAGATTCATCCCCCGATCCAGAATGTCAATTCGGGAAAGGTTGCTTTCCCTGACTATGCTCTCCAGCGCGGCGTTGCTCACCTTGCCCCCTCTTTCCAGGTGATCCACCAGACGTGCGATGTCCTGAAGCCTCTCCCCTACCAACTCTTCCACCAGGGCATTTGCCCGCACGGCATTCTGGCTCGCCAGAATCAGACCCTCGAGCAAAGCCATGCCCTCTTCCTCCATCACCTTCAGCATGTTGGATTTGCTCTGTCTGATTCCGAAAAGGGCGATCAAGAAAATAATCAGAGCCAGAAGCAGGGTGATGATGACCACATATCTCAGCCTTATGTTGGCTAAGAATTTCGTGGTCGGGAAAAAGGCCATCTCCTCTCCTTTAGGATAAGCTTCTCAGGCAGATCAATCTACGGGCAAAGCTGGTAGGTGTCAAGCAATAAAGCGCCGTTCTCTTCTCCCCCCCTTAATCAGGACTTGCAGGTTGAAATCAACCGTCGGCTGCGCGACTGGAGAAGAATTCAAAGAGTAAAAAGCAAAGTGCAAGCAGACGCGGGCCGCCTGCCCAGACGGGCACGTCCGTGCAGGCCTGTGGGGCGCATGGGCGTCTGGGCAAAATTGCATATCAAAATTCAAAATTGACGCCAAACAAAGAGAGAGCATCCCAAAGTGACTTTTGAATTTTGAATTGCATCTTTGAATTTTTCTTTTTGCATTTTGAATCTTCCAAAGTGCCCGGCTTGTCCCGGTCTACACTATCCCAACCATCAGAGCCAGGAGCGTAACGCTCAGGCCCACGAGAATGATCACGGTGACCCAGGCCAGGATATTGAAACCCCTGCCGTTGACGTACGACCCCATGATCTTCTTATCGTTGATGAGGATCAACATGAAGATGAGGATTGCCGGAAGAACCACGCCGTTTATCACCTGGGAGAAGAACATGATGGGAATAAGCGGCAAGCCTGGCCAGAGCACCACTCCCGCCCCAACGAATATTAGGAGGGAGTAGAGTCCGTAAAACTGGGGCGCTTCCGAGAACTTCTTGTCCACCCCCTCCTCCCAACCCATACCCTCACACACCACATAGGCCGTGGAGAGGGGCAGTATGGACGCCGCGAACAGCGACGCATTCAAAAGCCCAAAGGCGAAAAGGGCGGAGGCATACTTCCCAGCCAGGGGAGCTAATGCTAAAGCCGCATCTTTTGCCGTTTCAATTCTGATTCCTGCTTTGAAAAGAGTAGCAGCGCAGGCCACTATTATAAAAAGAGCCACCAGGTTCACCACGAAGCTCCCCGAGATGACGTCTGCTCGGGAGTACTTGTAGTTCTTTAAGCTGACGTTCTTCTCCACCACCGCAGACTGCAGATAGAACTGCATCCAGGGGGCGATGGTGGTCCCAATCAAGCCCACCAGCATGGCAAAACTCCCGGCAGAGAACTCCAACTCTGGTGTCAATACGCTCTCTCCCACCGCGGCCCAATCCGGCTTGGCCAAGAAACCCGATATGATGTAGGTTACGTAGAATAGGCAGGCCACCAGAAAAACCTTCTCCACCGACTTGTAAGTCCCTTTCACCACCAGCATCCACACGAAGAGAGCCCCCAGGGGAACGGAGACGTATTTTGATACTCCGAATATCTCCAGGGCGGCTGCTATCCCTGCAAACTCCGCTATGGTGTTTCCGAAGTTAGTGAGAATTAAAGCCACCAGAAGATAAAAGGTTATCTTCACCCCGAAGCGTTCTCTTATCAGATCAGACAGACCCTTACCCGTAACCACCCCCATGCGGGCGCTCATCTCCTGAATTATGACGAGCGCCAGGGTGATGGGGATAAGCGACCAGATGAGGGAATAGCCGAAATGTGCGCCAGCGATGGAGTAGGTGGCGATTCCGCCGGCGTCGTTATCCACGTTGGAGGTGATTATTCCCGGACCTATCACCGCCAGAAAGATGAGGATGTTTCTCCACCGGGATTTTGATAGCAGACGTTTAGTCATGAATGACAGTTAGCAGTTAACAGTTGACAGTCAGCAGATAACAGATACCAGATCGCAGTAGGCAGACATTGGGACCTTGATCATAGCCGTTGTATCGGAGATGAGTCTGGCGTCTGGAGTCTGACATCTGACGCTCTGTTTATTCACCGAATTCGGGAAAGATCGCCTCCACGCCGTCTCTTAAGGTTATTATTCCCTCCAACCGATCTTGTTGGTCTACCACAGGGATGGTGAGAAATTTGTATTTAGTAAAGGTATCCGCCACCTGTTCCAGTGAATCACCCACCTTCAGTTTTACCACGTCTCGTTTCATCAAGCTGCTGACCTGTGCCTCGGGCCGATTTAGTATCAAATCTCGAAGCGTTACGACGCCCACGAGTTTTTCGTCTTCATCTGTAACGTAGATGTAAGAGATGTTGTCCAGCGGGTCTTCTGACACTTTGAAAATCTCCATCACCTGCTCCATGCTGTCGGTCTGAAGGCAGGAGATGTAGTCAGTGGTCATGATACCACCAGCAGTTTCCTCCTCGAATTCAAGGAGTTCCTGCAGTTCTTCTCTCTTCTCTTCCTCCATAGTCTCAATTAACTCCTGCTTCTTGTCGTCCGGCAGATCCTGAAGCAAATCAACCGCCTCGTCCGGCTCCATCTCCTCTAAGATGTCGGAGGCCTTCTCCTCCGGCAGACCCTCAATTATGGACACCCGCGTTTTATCGTCCGTCTCCTCCAGCGCATCCGCCTGGGTCTCGACGTCTAAGGATCCAAACACGTAGGACCGCTCGCGTCGATCCAACTCCTCCAGTATGTCTGCTAAGTCTGACGGATGAATCTCGGAGAGTTTGCGTAAGGTTACGTTTAGTTTCAGAGCCTTCTTCTTAGGATCATGCGATAACGGTTGAATGAACTTCCAGGAGAGAAGCTTGTCTGGTATCTGGTAGGCGAAAAGCCAGTTGGTCAGGGCATCGGCGTACCTAACCCAGCCCAGACGGCGCAGTATTCCTCTTATGCCAAAATCTACGTGCACCACCCTAAGCTGTCCTTTAGCCAGCAGCAGGTGAAAGTCATTCACCCTTTCCACCTTGGCCCCATGCGTGTCCACCACCTGTTTGTCCAGGACCTCATCTCGCAGAAGAATCTCCCCCTCCTTGATGTCTGTACCCAACGTGTAGCTTTCGGCATCCGGCTTCAACCTCACCGCATCATCGTTAATGCTCTCTACGGCGCCCCAGAGAAAGGAGGCGATTTTTCTATCCTTCCTGCGCCGGACTCGAACGGAGATGACCGGAGGGAAGAGTTCTCTCAGCTTGGCCCGTAGATCCAGGACCTTTCCGACGACGTTTCCCTGCGAATCGATCACCCTTCGGTTCAATATCTCCGAAAGGAAGAGAAACCTCTTTGTTGAATCCTGTCGAGCCTCATTCTTCATGACCACTCAGAGGTCTAGTGTTCCGAACGGATCGTCAACCAGACGCCGGTCCGTATTTCCAGGGTGAAAGAAAAGACGATGCAGATCCACACCGTTCTGAAAGAGCGAGCTAATCGAACAGTTTCTTGATGCCCCAGATGATGACCAGCACCGGCCAGAAACGTATGATGTCGTGTCTTAGATAGCCGAGGTTATCCAGCAAAATCAATGCTCCGGCCAGTATCAACACCAATCCCCAGAAGACTTTGCCTCCCCTCCTCTGTCTTTCGGATTTAGACAAGCCTCTACCTCCTTTTCCCCCTCGATTTTCAACCAATGATAGACTAAACCCAAATGCTTGTCAATTGAAAAAACCGTGGGGCGCGGAGAAGCCAACTGCACCAGGAGGGTCGATCTGTCGCCTGGCGGAGATTTGATGGCGCCACGTTAAGTTCTTTTCGGGGAACTGCCGTAGCTCTATTCAGGGAGAATGGACGAACGCATGTGCCGACCGTTTGGAGAGAGCACAAGAGTAAACGATAATAGTCCCTGGTGAACTTGATCGACCTCTGTCTTGGAGTACGTTTAGAGAAGAAAAAATTTGACTTTATGCTATCAGAATATATATTAAGAAGCTGCATTGTAGATTGAAACATGACCACATTTTTGTATAGAAGGAGGAGATTATGGCAACCGAGCTTGAGATTACCATAGGCAACATCAAGGAGAGATTGGTCAAGCTCAGGGAGTATCTTTGATCTGGAGGAAAAAGAAAAGAAGATCAAGGAATTGGAGAAGCTCTCATCGCAACCCGGCTTCTGGAACGACAATCAGAAGGCTCAACTGGTCTTAAAAGAGGTCAGTGATTTGAAACGATGGTCAGAAAAGTGGAGCGAGCTTTCTCACAGGGCGGAAGAGGCCTCCCTTCTGAAGGATTTGGCTGAGGAAGAAAAGGACGCTCAGGCGGAGAGGGACGTAACCGCGATCCTGAACGAATTAGAGAAAGAGCTTGACGATTTTGAATTCCAGACCGTTCTCTCCGGGGAGGACGATTCCAAGAACGCCATACTGGCCATACATTCGGGGGCCGGAGGAACCGAATCCCAGGACTGGGCGCAGATGCTTCTGCGCATGTACACCAGATGGGTGGAAAGAAAGGGATTTAGGTACGAGACCATCGACTTTCTCGCAGGCGAGGAGGCGGGCATAAAGAGCGCCACACTGGAGATCACCGGTTCCTATGCCTACGGATATCTCAAAGCTGAAAGTGGAGTTCACCGCCTGGTGCGCATCTCGCCTTTCGACGCCAACAAAAGAAGGCATACTTCGTTTGCCTCGGTGTTCATCTACCCCGAGATTGAGGACAATATCACCGTGGAGATAAACGACGATGATCTCAGGATGGAGACTTTCCGCGCGTCCGGCGCCGGGGGGCAGCACGTGAACAAGGTCTCCTCTGCAGTCAGGATCACGCATATGCCCACCGGAATCGTGGTTCAATGCCAGTCTGAGCGCTCCCAGTTCCGGAACAGAGAAAACGCCTTGAAGGTTCTGAAATCCCGGCTGTACCAGCTCTACAAGGAAGAGGAGAAAAAAAAGCAGGAGAAGCTGGAAAGCCAGAAGAAGAAGATCGAATGGGGAAGCCAGATCAGATCGTACGTGTTTCATCCATACAATATGGTCAAGGACCACCGCACCAGCACAGAAACCGGAAACGTTCAGGCGGTGATGGACGGTGACATCGACCAGTTCATTCAGGCCTACTTAAGATCAAAGGAAAATACCTAAAAGAAAACTAAGGAGAGAGACCCCATGCACTGCTGGAAGTGTGGAGAAGCCATTGAAGTAAAAGACAAGGTCCATCGCAAGGATGTCTGTCCCAAGTGCGACGTCGATCTGCGCTGCTGCTACAACTGCAATTTCTACGACAAGGAAGCTAACCACCAATGCAAGGAGCCACAGGCGGAGTGGGTCAGATACAAGGAGAAGGGTAACTTCTGTGATTATTTCCGTCCCAAACCGGCATTTATCCGGAAAGAGCAGAAATTAGACCCCAAAGAGACTAGGAAACAAAATTGGGATTCGCTTTTCAAAGGCGATTCAGAAGAGAATTAAGCTTGTAGGACCAGGATTCCGGACAGCCGCAAGGGTTCATCCTGAAGAGATTCACCCTGAAGGACTGTCCCTACGGTGTGTATAAGCGTAGGGACAGGGTTCATCCCTGTCCGAAGAGCCCGTAGCCGAGGCTTTATGCCTCAGCGCCAAGCCATGAAGGCTTGGCTACGCCAATCAGGTCTGCGGACAGCCACAAGGTTCGGCAGTTCGACAGGCTCACCAACAATCAGGGAAGGACGGTTAGCTTCAGGAACGCCATTCTGATAATCACCTCCAACATCGGAGCATCCCTGATAGCAGAGACATCCAGGTCAATCACTGCTGAAAATGAGGAGAGGATATACCAAGAAATGAGATCGAGCGTACTGGACCTGTTGAGAAAATCTCTAAGACCTGAGTTTTTGAATCGTATAGACGAGAGAGCAGTGTTTTGTTCATTGTCTCTCGAGAATATCAAAGATATCGTAGATCTGCAGTTTAAGGAGCTTGCCCACAAGATGGCTGAGGAACTGTTTCTTCTGAAAATAAGCGGAATAGTCATTTGGAGATTGCCCTGAGGGTGATTATATTTGTGAAGATTCAGTCAGAAAAGGAGGTTTACCAACGGTGAGAATCGTCCCAACCATGCTGATCATACTGGCTATCGGCAGCTTCATCTTCTCCTGCTCCTCGAGTTCCGAGGGAAAGAAAACTGAACAGGATCTCTACACTGAGGCACAGAATCATTCGGAGGATGGAAACTTCGAGTCCGCTATAGGCACCTATGAGAAGATTCTGGAGCTCTATCCGGACAGCCCCAGGGCCTACAAGGCACAGTTCCTGATCGGCTTCGTCTACTCGGAGAACCTGAAGGACCAACAGAAGGCCAAGGAGAATTACCTGAAGGTGATTGATGATTATCCGGAATGCGACTTAGCAGACGACGCCCGGTATATGATAGAGATGATGGAAACGGGCACCGAGCCGACGATTTCGGATACAAGTCTCTCTTCGCCTGAGTAGCAACACTCGAAGCTTGGCTTTCAATTGCCCGAATTCGACCAAACACTCCGGCACCAGAGCCTGACTCACGTTAGGTTGTGGTGCTTTTCATTGCTTATCTTGCTCTTGGCAGAAAACCGTCGCATAACCTTGTGATGAGGAGACTGTCTTGCCAGGAATTGCCGGAATCGTTGATCTTGAAAGAAAACTTAACCTGAAGGAAACGATCACCGGCATGCTTCGCGCCATGAAGCATGAGCCGTGGTACAGGCTGGGGCACTTTGACCGGACTCCGGTGGCCTTAGGAAGAGCCTCCCTGGGGATAATCGACCCTCAAGACCAGCCGGTATTCAACCGTGATAGATCTTTATGCATGGTTATGTATGGGGAGGTGTACCATTACCCCGACGATCCCGTGGGAACCTTAAAGAAAAGCCATCCTTCCGAACCGAACGATCATGCCTCCTCGGTTCTGAGGTTGATAGATACGTACGGTATTGACATCGTGAAGAAGCTTAATGGTTCCTTTGTGCTGGCTCTGTGGGATTTCAGAGAGAATCGGCTGACCATCGCCAATGACAGGTACGGCCTGAGACCCTTGTATTATTTTCAACACAAGGACCTTTTCCTGTTCGCTTCGGAGATGAAATCCATCCTGACTTTCCCCCAGTTAGAAAGGGAGATCGATCTTCAGGGAATGGCGGAGTTCTTCGGACTCAACTTCATCATGCAGGACAGAACCCTTTTCAAAGAGATCAAAGTTCTGCGTCCGGCCTCAATTCTCATTCATCGAGACGGTCGTCTCCAGATAAGATCCTACTGGAATTTGAATCTCAGAGAGGATAACAAGCGGTTCGATGAAAAAGCTTCTCTTGAGAGAGCGCACATCCTGGTGAAACAGGCCATGCAAAGACAGCTTAAGGATGATGTCCCGAAGGTTCTGTCCTTAAGCGGTGGGCTTGACTCAAGGACCCTTTTGGGAGCGGCGGTCCAGTTGGGATTCAAAATCTCCTCTTTCACCTTCGGCACTACGGACTGCCCGGATCAAAAGCTGGCAAAAGCTGCCGCCGATAGCCTGGGGACGGAGAATCGCTTCTTTGAACTCACTCCCCACTTTCTTAAGGTCTGGGCCGAGAGAGGAATATGGCTGACTGAGGGTATGAATAACTGTGTGAACTTTCATGGGATAGAGTTCACGCCGGAGATCAGAAAGCAGGCCCGGGTGGTGCTGAACGGGTTTCTGGGAGGAGAGCTCTTTGGGTTTCTTTCCCTGACCAGCGCCCTTTTGTTGTTCCAAAGAAATTCTGAGGGTTGGATCAAGAAGATTTTTCGACGCATCAATCATCCTTTTACCGAATCTGAACTGGCGCGCCTTTTTCAGACTAAACACTATTCGCAGATAAAGGATTTACCCTTTCAATCCTTCACAAAATCGATTAGGGATTGTCCCGTCGATTCACCCTTCAACAAATTCTATCATTTTCGCTTCAGAGAACAGGCTCCGAAATCGTTCCTGTACGGCCTCTTGCTTGATAACAACCTGGTGGAATACAGGGTTCCCTTCTGTGATTATGATCTGGTTGACTTTGTCTCGGCCATGCCCCCCAAACAGAAGGCGTTGGCAGCTTTTCATCGCCGCCTGCTGACGGACAAGTTTCCACCCTTGGGTTCGATTCCCTACCAGAGAACCGGCTTGGCCGTCAGTTCGGGTCTAACCCGTATCCTGCTCACAAAAGCAAGAGAGACCCTAAGAAAAAGCGTCTTCCGATCCAAAGCCGACAAACGCGGATATTTAGATTATGATGGTTGGATGCGCGGCGAACTAAGAGGTTTTATAACTTCCACCCTCTTTAGCGAAAAATTCCTAAGCCGGGGTTATTTCAACCCCGATTACGTCAGGAGAACGGTGGAGGATCACCTTTCCGGGAGGAGAAACCTCTCCTCTCAGTTGGGAGCGCTCCTGACATTTGAACTCTGGAATCAACTTTTTGTGGACTGATGCAAAAATCCTGGCCCCGGCTGCGTATAGGAATCTAACTTAGGTTCAATCAGGGGGAAAGATAGTTTTTGCTTGACAGAGTGAATCTGAGTGTTATATTGGGAAATTTACGGAGGGAGAAGTAGATGAAAACCTATACGCCACCTGTTTCAGAGATAAAACGAAAGTGGTTTGTGATCGATGCCGAGAACAAGATTTTAGGAAGATTGGCCACAAAGGTGGCCGGCCTTCTCATGGGGAAGGGTAAGCCTCATTTCACCCCCCACCTGGACGTGGGTGATCACGTCATAGTGATAAACTCAGAAAAGGTGATGCTTTCTGGGAAGAAGCAGAACACCAAGACCTACTATCGCTACAGCGGCTATCCCGGGGGATTGAAGTCAGTGTCCTTTTCCAAATATGTAAAAGAAAAGCCTGAGGAGCTCTTCACCCAGGCGGTGTGGGGAATGCTTCCCAAGAACAAGCTGGGAAGAAAGATGCTCTCTAAGCTATTCGTCTACCGTGGGGCAAAGCATCCGCATCAGGCTCAGAAGCCGGAGCCTTTGAAGTTCTAAAAGGCAAGTTCACTTGGCGAACTCAAGTTACGGGAGGAAAAGTTGGCGACCACTGTTTATCAAGCGACTGGAAGAAGAAAGGACGCAATGGCCAGCGTCCGGCTGGTGCCGGGTGGAGGCAAAATGCTGGTTAACGGAAAACCCATGCGCCAGTATCTTGCCAAGGACTCATTGATGATGCACGTGGAGAAGCCCCTGCAGGTCACCGACATGCTGGGTAAACTGGACATAATCTGCTTGGCCCGGGGAGGCGGCCTGTCGGGCCAGGCTGGAGCCATAATGCTGGGCATAGCCAGAGCTTTGGCTCGCATGAACGAGGAGTTCAGAAAGCCGTTGAAAAAGGCGGGGCTCCTTACCAGAGACCCACGGATGGTGGAAAGAAAGAAATACGGGCAGATAAAGGCCCGGAAGAGATTCCAGTATTCCAAGAGATAGAAGAAGATTTTAAAATCCACACACCGGCCGATCCCAAAGGCGGGTCCATCGGGATACTCCTGGTGGCGCCTGGGAAATGACGCCGGTGGAGGCTTAAAACCAAAAGAGGTGCTTTCCATGAACGTTACCATCAAAGATCTGTTAGAAGCGGGGGTCCATTTCGGGCATCAGACCAAGCGATGGAACCCCAAGATGAAGAAGTTCATCTTCACCTCCCGAAGCGGCATCTACATAATTGACCTGCAAAAGACGCTCAAGTGCCTGGAGATCGCCGGCAAGAAAGTGCAGGAGGTGATCGCCTCTGGTCAGGGCATCCTGTTTGTAGGAACCAAGAAGCAGGCCCAAGAGGTGGTGAGGGAACAGGCTTTAAGATGTGGAGCCTTCTACGTCACCGAGAGATGGCTGGGAGGCATGCTGACGAACTTCCAGACCATCAAACTGAACATAAAACGGTTGAGAGACATAGAACGGATGAAGGAAGACGGCACCTATAACAAGCTCACCAAGAAGGAGGGTCTGAAACTTGAGAAGGAGCGGATAAAGCTGGAAAAGGTCCTGGGGGGAATAAAGGAGATGAACCGCCTTCCCGGTCTTCTGTACGTGGTGGATGCCAAGAAGGAAAGGATTGCAGTGGCTGAGGGGAGCAAGTTGGGGATACCCATTATCGCCATAATCGACACCAACTCCGACCCCGATCCCATAACCTTTCCCATCGCCGCCAACGACGATGCCATCAAATCCATCAAGGTGATCACGCACCAGATAGCTGAGGCGGCATCGGAGGCGGAGAGAATTAAAGAAGAGAAGAAAGAACTCCAGGAAAAGATGGAAACCTAAGATGCGAGCTTTCAACGTTTAACTCTGGGGACTTGACTCATGGCCATAACTGCTGATCAGGTTAAGAAACTAAGAGAAAAAACCGGCGCCGGGATGATGGACTGCAAGAAGGCCTTGGAGAAGTGCGATAGCGACATGGAGAAAGCCATTCATCATCTCAGAGAGCAGGGAATAGCCAAGGCCACGCAGAAGGCGGCCCGGGTCGCCAAAGAGGGGTTGATTTTCTCCGACGTACGTCCGCAGGAAAGACTGGGAGTCTTGCTGGAGCTCAATTGCGAAACGGATTTCGTGGCACGGACAGATGATTTCAAGAGCCTGGCTAAAGAGATATCGACCTGGATTGTGGAGAACCGCCCCGGCGAAATCAGTCAACTCAACGAATCCATGAAGGACAGATTGAATCAGACCATAGCCAAGCTGGGTGAGAACATCACCGCAAAGAGATTTGCCCTCCTCCAGCGGAATGAAAAATCAGCCGGGATCATCCACAGTTACATTCATCCGGGAGACAAGCTGGGCGTCCTGGTAAAGCTCCAAAGCCAGACCGATGATGCGGCCCGCGACCCGGAATTTACGCTTCTGGCCAAGGACGTCGCCATGCAGATTGCTGCCACCAACCCACTGGTAATTGCCCGGGACAGCTTGAGCCCTGAGATAATCGAGAAGGAAAAAGACATATACAGCACGCAGGCCAAGAATGAGGGGAAACCGGAGAAGATCATCGAAAGGATCGTGCAGGGAAAGCTGGAGAAGTACTTTCAAGAGGTCTGCCTGCTGGAACAGGCATTTGTGAAGGACCAGGATCGCTCAGTTAAAGAGAGGGTGGCCGAGACCGAGAAGAAACTCGACCAGGAGATAACGGTAGGACAGTTCGTTCGATTCAGGTTGGGGGACGAGTTGGCCTGAAGCAACTGCGTGCGATCGCTGACCGATTTTAGGTTTCGAGCAAATCTAAAAAAACGAACAGCCGCATAGGATCGAAAGGTTGTGGGGAACCCCGTTTATAAAAGGGTCGTTCTGAAGGTATCTGGTGAATGGCTTGCCGGGAGAAAGATGAGTTTCATTGATCCCCAAGCTTTGGCCTTCGTTTCCAACGAGATAATATCCGCAAAAGACTTAGGGGTGGAGCTGGCGGTGGTGGTGGGCGGGGGGAACATCATCCGTGGGCAGTTCGCTGCCACCGGGGCCATCGACCGGGTGTCAGCCGACCAGATGGGAATGCTCGCCACCATCATAAACTCTATCGCTCTTCGGGACAACCTGGAGAGCCGGGGTATCGTCACCCGCGTGCTCAGCGCAGTTCATATAAACACATTGACGGAGCCGTATACCAAAAGGGAAGCTGTTAGACATCTGCAGAATGGAAGGGTGATTGTTCTCGCAGGCGGGACCGGAAACGCCTACTTCACCACCGATACCACCGCAGCCCTCAGAGCCGCGGAGATAGAGGCGGACGTGGTCATGAAGGGAACCAAGGTGGATGGAGTTTTTGATGACGATCCGGTCAAAAACCCGGCTGCCACCATACTCGAAACCTTGTCCTATGCCGAGGTGTTGGAGCGGAGACTGAAGGTGATGGACCTCACCGCGATTTTGCTGTGCATGGAGAACAGGCTTCCCATCATCGTTTTCAATCTTGAGAAGCAGGGAAATCTGAAGAGAATTCTCTCCGGAGAGAAGATCGGGTCCAGAGTTGGCGCATAACCCCACGCCTTCATCTTCCAAGGTCGAGTTTCGAAAGCTGCCGGGCGGGGGAAACGCGGAAATTCAAAACAGAAGAGATTGAGCCAAACGTAAAAAGGTAGGAGGATATGATAACAAAAAAGATTCATGCCGAAACCGAAGATAGAATGGGAAAGGCGCTGGAGGCCATGAAAAGAGAGTTGACCTCCATTCGCACTGGAAAAGCCTCCTCTTCCCTGCTGGACGGGATCCAGGTTGACTATTATGGCACCATGACGCCCCTGTCCCAGGTGGCGAACATATCCGCTCCGGACCCCCGACTCCTGGTGATTCAACCGTGGGAGAAGAAGCTCATTCCGGAGATCGTGAAAGCCATTCAGAAGTCGGACCTGGGGCTCAACCCCCAGAGCGACCCCAACGTGGTGAGGCTCCCCATTCCCCCGTTGACCGAAGAGCGCCGAAGGGACTTAGTCAAACTGGCGAAGAAGGTGGGCGAGGAGGGAAAGGTGGCGGTAAGAAACATCAGGCGCGATGCCAATGACGCCTTCAAGAAGGCCGAAAAAGACAGGGAGGTCTCAGAAGATGATTCCCGAAAGGGACAGGAGCAGGTGCAAAAGATCACGGACGAGCATATAGAAAAGATAGAAGAGATGCTGAAGAAAAAAGAACAGGAGATCATGGAGGTCTAAAGTAAAAGATTCTCTCTCCCGTTTTTTAAACACGCCGCCGTCCGGCGCGGTGAGGTACGTTGCCAAACGAACTGGACAAACTCAAAGAGAAGATTCTGAACAAAGGGAATCTGCCGGGTCACATTGCCATCATCATGGACGGGAACGGCAGGTGGGCCAAAAGAAGAGGACTCCCCAGAACCGCCGGGCATAGGGCGGGAGTGAAGGCGGTCAAAAGGATCGTGAGGGCCGCCGGCGATATGGGAATATCGGTTCTCACCCTCTTCACCTTCTCCCAGGAAAACTGGAAAAGGCCCAAAAATGAGGTCTCGGCCATAATGAAGCTGCTGTATGAGACCACCAAACGCGAGATCAATGAGCTGGACAAAAACAATGTGAAGTTGATCACCACCGGCAAAACCGACGAGTTCTCTCCGCGAAGAAGGCAGATACTGCAGGAGGCTATGGAGAGAACCAAGGACAACACCGGCTTAATCCTGAATTTGGCTTTGAATTACGGCGGCAGAACCGAAATACTGGATGCGGTAAAGAAAATCGCTGGTGACGTGAAACGTGGAAAGCTCGATCCGGAGCAGTTGACCGAAGAGAGTTTTTCGGACTATCTTTATACCAACACCCTTCCCGACCCGGACCTGCTTATTCGCACCTCCGGAGAGATGCGCATCTCCAACTTCCTTTTGTGGCAAACGTCTTATACCGAGCTTTACGTCACCGACATTTTGTGGCCTAATTTCTCCGTGGGGGATTTCTACGAGGCGATCCGGGATTACCAGAGTCGCGAGAGAAGATTTGGAAGGCTATGACCTGAGCCCGCCTGTTTAAACCAAACGAATTGCTGAAGCACGGAAGCATCTACCTCACCCACCCATTGAAGAGAGACTTTTCTCTCTTGTTCTTCGCCGTCGAGAGACGGCAACATCTAACTTAGCACAATATCCGACCTCCTAAGAACCGTTCAACGCAATTCAATCTCATGATAGGTCTCTGCCTGTCAGTCTTTGGGCCGTTTGTCTTTGGCCGCTTTCGTCTATACAAACCTGGCGGCAACAGGTAAGGCATGAAACTCTAAGGAACAGGGTGATTTCGAGGTTGACAGTGGGGTAGCGATAAGTTATGATAATGTAATCCAGCTGTCGAGCAAACAATAGAAGGACGGCCCCGATGAAGAGATTACACAAAAAGGTTGGAGCTATCTATGCGGTCCAGCTAACACTGCTTCTTACGTGTGTCTTACCAGCGAAGGCGCTTCCATTGACCGATCACGTACAGACTTATGTTTCCAAAAGCAGATTGGAGAACTTACAGCTTGAAAAGTCTTCAGGCTTCTCGCTTACTCAAATACTAGTGCAAGATTCCAGCAAAGCGGAGACGTCAGATTCCGTGCAGATTCGGGAGGTGAACACCACAAAAGCGAAAGAACCCTACAAGGCTTTCCTCTATGCCCTAGTTCCCGGAGCGGTTCTTCATGGCGCGGGGCATTTTTACGCGGGCAAAACGGGAACTGGATTTGTGCTGCTGGGGAGTGAATTGTCTGGAGCAACCCTTATACTAGTTTCGGTTGGTATGAGCTGGGAACATTGAAGTGTTACAGTCGAAGCGTTTCCGGTGGCGTTTGCTGGTACAGCACTGTTCTTTGGTTCTTGGATCTACGACATGATCGGTGCCCCACTTGCGGTTCAGAGGGAGAACCGAGAGTCCCTGCAAGGAAAACGTCCTGATCTGGGACTCCGAGTGAGGGCCGAAGATGTGAGCGTAGTCGTAGTGTACCGTTTCAGATAATGAAGTCTTCTTAAGTGTTCTTTGTTCAGCGGACACTTCTTGATTTGCTTGCCAATCATTGGTTTCATTATTATAATAACGAGCGAGGAAAAAAGGAGCAAGATATTCTGATCTAGCCAACTGGCACTTCCATATTTGTCGGAGGAGGCGCAAACCCAGCCTATGAAAAGCAATCTCTTAACCCGAGTGTTGATCGCCTTCATCTTCGGCCCGCTGATTATCTACGTCACGCTCCTTGGACGGCTTCCCTTTTTGATCTTGGTCGAGATACTGATCATATTGGGCTTATGGGAATTCTTCTATTTGGCCAAGGCGAAGAATTTGCAGCTTTCCAAATGGATGCTGCTCCCTCTGGGAGTATTCTTGGCACTGAGTGTCTATCTGTGGGGGCAAGGGTCGTTTGTCATCTTCCTCCTAAGTGCGGTCTACTTGACGGCTCTTCTTTTCATCCTGAAGGGGAGAACCGAAGGGACGACCTCCGGTCTGTCCTGGTCGCTCTTCGCGCTTTTTTACGTGGCCGGGCTTTTTAGCTTCCTGATCCTCCTGCGGGAACTCCCCCGGAGTGTCGGACTGGACTACAAGATCGGCGGCCTGTGGATAGTCTATCTTCTGATCTGCATCTGGTCCTGTGACACCTTCGCTTATTTCATCGGGGCCTCTCTGGGAAAACACAAGCTCTCCCCTCGGGTCAGCCCCAACAAGACGGTGGAGGGATTTGTGGGAGGAATAGTGGGAGCGGTGGCGGCAGCTTTTTTCTTCCACTACCTTTTCTTCGGCTCCGCCGGGTTGAAGCACCTCTTGGGTATTTCGATCTTCGTTGGCTTGGTGGGACAGATGGGGGACCTGGCCGAGTCGCTTTTCAAAAGGGACGCCAAACTGAAGGATATCTCAAACATAATTCCGGGGCACGGCGGAATCCTGGACAGGTT
>JBAUFO010000136.1:0-18864 GCA_049679185.1 Candidatus Zixiibacteriota bacterium | reverse complement strand
ATCTTTACCTGTATCAGGGCCAGGTCAAGGCCCAGATGATTGCTGATGGTCAGAGTAGCAAAAGCCTCGCTGGCCGTGATGTGCGAGAAGTTCGAGAAAGTATCCAGATCTTCTTCTATGGTGGCGCTGCAAGGCGGTACGAAGCCCGGATCCCCCGTATAAAAGTCCGTCACCTGTATCAGTATCTCTCGTGATTCAGAGGTGTTAATGTCTATAACTCCCAACGTGTCCTTAAAGCCGACTGAGGTGGAATCGCAACGCAGCCTGTCCACTAACCTGATGGTGTCCAACTCCTCCTCGAAATAGAAGCCCGGATTGCCCAGGCTGTCGACCTTCAGGTATGGCTCGTCTATTTTTTCTATTAGCGTAGCCATGTCGTAATGCCTGCTAACCAGCGGCACAGTCAGGGTAGTGTTCCACGTGGGCGCGGCAGGCTTCTCAATCGAGCACTGCAAGATTAGCAAGGAAAGGATAACGAGGCAGGGCATTACCCAGAAGGGGAATGCCCGTTCAGTAGTAGTCTGAGACTTTTTTCGTCGAATCATCCTCTGCCTCGAATTAGGAATGACTGATAGTCTTTGTGTTGTTCCAATAGAAAGCCAATGCGATGCTTCCTTCCTCGCTTGAGGCTTTCGGGAACGGATCTGTCGGGGGCTTAGCAAGGTATGAGCAATTATTGTGCCAGACACGAGTTAAGGTCACATATATGTTTAAGTGATAAGTTTAAGCTATTGCTATGGAGTTGGTTATCATTCGATCTGCAGGGATGGACATACGCCGGGCAACTTGCCGGAATTGAGCGAAGTTGTTGGATTGGTTCAACATCCTATGGGCGATCAGCTAACATTTCCGGCCAGCCTCGGGTTGTCAAGAGAATTGGCCTTGTGGATGTTTTTGGTCTTGACAATCTTCTTAATAGGGTTATCTTGAAATTATAGATCCAGGCAATCTTGATCGTTGAACATAGAGCCTTTCCAGGGGAGGTACGAGAAGGGTCCTGGATTCATCGCAACCGCAAGAGGTGTCAACGACGAGGAGTGGCCATCCTGGGGGGCAAATTGTTTTTGAGTCAGACCGAGGAAATACAGTTCAGGAAGCCCCTTGGGCGGTGTGCGCTTCTGGTCGACCGTTGTTTTGTCGAGGTCACAGAAATTAACCTGTAGTCTCTTTTCTTGAGAGGAGGTGAATAGTAAAATGAAGTTTTTCAGACTACCTGTTCTGGCAGGAGCTGTTGCTCTGTTTTTGGGATCTGTGCTCCGTCCGGCTGATTGCCCTTATGCGCAACAGCAATTTATTCGCGGTGATGCGGATGGCGACTGTCTCGTGAGTTGGTCCGATGCGGTATTCCTGACGTGTTACCTCTATTTGGGGGGGCCGGTGCCTGCATGTTGGGATGCAGCGGACGCCAACGACGACGGGATCGTAAACACTGGTGATGTGGTAACGGTTCTCAACCATATCATGACAGGCAATCCACTTCCACCCCCTTTTCCCGCTCCGGGTAACGATCCTACCCCGGACGGTTTGGACTGCGCGACGCAGTGTGTTTCTCCTACAGCCTCCAGCTCGGATTCCTTGATCGTTCCTTCTGTCGAGGCCTTAGCTGGAGGGTCCGTAGCTGTTTCTGTTATCTGTAAGAATGTTCAACCGTTATTGAGTTATCAAATGCTCATGGAATACGACTCGAGCGTGTTGCATGTAACAACGGTGGATACAACAGGAACCGCCACTGGCAGCGCAGGACCCTACGCCTTCAGCTTCGAGACGTGGGAGGATGGAGGAGCAATCGATATATGGTGCACTATTGACTGCGCGCAATCAGCGGGTATTCCTCCAGGAAGGGACATCCTGGTTAAAGTCGTATTTCAGGTTGATCAGGACGTTTCTTGTGCTGACAGTCTCCTGGAGATAAAGAACGTGACGCAGCCAGCGTTCCGGGGCAACCTATTTGGGTACGCCAGCGGCAAGGTCTATCCCACCTTAGCAGCAGGTAATGTTGCTGTCGGGCCGAGCCCGCTTATTTTGTCAATTGCCGATGTAGGCAACGATCAGGGGAGACAGGTTAGAGTCAAGTGGAACCGCTCCTGTCACGATGAAGCAGGTTCGTCGACCACCATCACCGAATATGGCATATGGCGAAGGATCGGCGATGACAAAGAGCATGGTGAATCCTACGTCAGTGTTTCGCGTGCAAGCCGAGTTTATCCACCTGGAGAGTGGGATTTCATCAAAAATGTCCCCGCAAGAGGAGAAGAGGAATATAATACCGTGTGCCCCACCCTGGGCGATTCGACTGAAGACGGTGGGGTGTATTGGTCCGTCTTTTTCGTCTCCGCCATGACTTCTGATCCCCTGGTTTATTTCGACTCCGATCCTGACAGTGGATACTCCCTGGATAACATTCCGCCTCTGCCAATTCGGGACCTGCAAATCGATCCCAATTCGTGGTTTACTCTGCACTGGACTGTTCCGGGCGAATATGTGGGAGAGGAGCCAATCTCTGCCTATGACATCAGATATAGCACCGACCCGGTTGGTATCGACACCCAAACTTGGTGGGACAATGCAGAACCTTGCACTGGCGAAGGATTCTTCAACTTCATAGTAGGTGAAGAGGATAGCTTTGGTGTCGCGGAGGAAAGCGGGTGTCATCCAGAGCTTTATTTTGCCGTGAAGGGGTTGGATGACAGGCCCAATGCTTCGGGAATCTCGAATGTCGTCCATTTCTTGTGCGGAGATGACAATGGGGATGGAATCGTGGATGTTGGTGACGTTGTCCACGAGGTGTGTTACCTGTTTAGGAATGGGCCTGCTCCTTCCCCAAGGGCCGCCGGGGACGTTAACTGCGACGGCATTGAGAATGTGGGAGACATAGTGTATAAGGTTAGTTACCTCTACAGAGGCGGACCACCGCCGTGTGGTCTGTAGTCATCTTGAGCTTAGAAGAGGCGGGCGTTCTGTCAAGTGCTGGGTACCCGCCTCTTGTTTTAGGAGCTCCGACTGTAGTTGCCCCATTCATGGGGCGCCTTAAGCTCAATAAATTGAGCAACTACGTTTGCACCGGTGACCATCCAGCCTCGGATGTCTTTCGCTGCCCCCTCACACTATAGCCTCTCCCTATTGGGGAGGGAATAACCTCACCCAACCGCGGCAAGGCATATGCGGGAATCCAAAAACCCAGGTTTCTGTCAACCGCAATAAGGACGGTCTGCGTAAAAAAACAGAAAGAATTGGCTTGACAACCTCTGCGAAGCTTGTTATTTATTTCACAAGCTTTTGAGGAGTAAATATGTTTGAAGTCTATTTTCCGATCTTCGTTTTGATATTTCTGGTGACCGCGATGGCGCTCGGGATGGTGGGTCTTTCTTATGTCATAGGCAAGAGGGTTCGCACGAAAGAAAAGCTCTCCACCTACGAATGCGGAAACGTGCCGGCTGAGGATGCCAGGGGAAGATTCTCGGTGAAGTTCTATCTGATTGCCATCCTCTTCATCATCTTTGACATCGAGGTGGTCTTTCTATATCCCTGGGCGGTGATTTACAGAAAGCTCGCCCTTTTCGGGCTGATAGAAATGGGCATATTCCTTTTGATCCTTCTGGCGGGATATTTCTACATCATCAAAAAGGGCGCCCTGAACTGGGAGGAGAGCGAGGAGATTGGCTGATAGGATAAGATGAATATGGGTGTAGAGGAATACATACCAAGAGGCATTCTGCTGACAGCAGTAGAGAAGATGGTCAATTGGGCCAGGAGTTCGTCTGTCTGGCCCCTGGCTTTCGGAACGGCCTGCTGCTCGTTTGAGGCGCTTGCCGCATTCGCCTCCCGTTTTGATATGGCACGATTCGGTATGGAAGTCTATCGGGCCTCTCCCCGACAGGCTGATTTGATGATCGTGGCCGGGCGGGTGCCCCATAAGCTGGCCTCCGTAGTCAGGACGCTCTATGAGCAGATGCCCGAGCCCAAGTGGGTGATAGCCATGGGAGCCTGCGCCTCCACCGGCGGGGTATTCAACAACTACGCCATCGTCCAGGGCGTGGATAGGATCGTGCCGGTGGACATTTATGTTCCCGGCTGTCCACCCAGGCCTGAGCAGCTGATCGACGGGGTGATGAGGCTGCACAGGAAGATACGCCTGGAGTCGTTGAAAGACGGGGGTCAAGGGATGATAAGGATTGAGTTAACGGAGAAGGGATGGGCTTAGAAGAACACATACCCGACGGCATACTCTTGACCACCTTAGAAAAGGCGGTCAACTGGGCGCGGAAATCGTCCGTGTGGCCAATGACCTTCGGTTTGGCCTGCTGTGCCATAGAGATGATGTGCGCTGCTGCATCGCGTTTTGACATCGCGCGTTTCGGAATGGAGGTCTACAGAGCCTCCCCCCGACAGGCAGATTTGTTGATCGTGTCCGGGCGGGTTTCCAACAAAATGGCTCCCGTAGTCAAACTGCTTTATGAACAGATGGCCGAGCCCAAGTGGGTGATTGCCATGGGCGCATGCGCCTCCACCGGAGGGGTGTTTAACAACTACGCCATCGTTCAAGGGGTGGACAAACTTCTGCCGGTGGATATCTACGTTCCCGGATGCCCTCCCAGACCGGAGCAGTTGCTGGAAGGAATTATGAAATTGCACAAGAAGATTATGACGGAGTCGTTCAAAAAATCAAGGAGTCGGTCAACGGATGGGTCAACGGATTAAACGCCCGAACGGATTAAACGGATGGGTCAACGGATTGAGCGGATTAAACGGATGAAACCGGTGGGGAGTTGAGTTGGACAACTTAATCTTAACAAGGCTGAAGGAAAAATATCCAGATTCAGTTCTGGAGAGTGCCGAATTTCGCGGGGAATTGAGCCTTGTGGTCAGGAGAGAGGACATTGTGCCTGTCTGCCGATTCCTGCGGGACGATCCGGAGCTTTCCTTCAACTTCCTTTCTGACCTTACTGCGGTTGACCATCTGGGACGAGAGCCCAGGTTCGATGTGATATACAACCTCTATTCCATACAGAAGAATCATAGAGTTAGACTGAAAGTGAGAGCAGGAGAGGACGAAACTGTCCCTTCGGTCACTTCCGTCTGGAGAAACGCCAACTGGTTCGAGAGAGAGGTCTTCGACCTTTTCGGGATCGAATTCCGCGACCATCCGGACTTAAGACGGATACTGATGCCGGACGATTGGGTTGGTCATCCCCTGAGAAAGGATTTTCCGCTGACTAAGGAAGAGGTGATGTTTACCCATAACAAGAACCGTCCTCCGCGAATTACCTGAGCTAAGATTTCGATACCCTTTTCGAGAGGTAGAGTTTGAACCCGCGGACCCTGCATAAGATAGAGAAGATCGGCGACAACACCATGATCCTGAACATGGGGCCTCAGCATCCTGCGACCCATGGGGTGCTGAGGGTGATTCTGGAGCTGGACGGAGAGACTGTGGTCAAGGCCACGCCGGACATCGGCTTTCTCCATACCGGCATCGAGAAGACCATGGAGAGCAAGACCTACGCCCAGGTGATCCCACTCACCGACAGGATGGATTACGTGGCATCGCTTTCCAACAATCTTGCCTATCTTCTGGCGGTGGAGAAGCTACTCGACATCCAGGCCCCGCCGAAAGCTCAGTTCGCCAGAGTGCTCTTAACCGAACTGACCCGAATTGCCAGCCACTTAGTCTGGGTAGGATCGCATGCCCTGGACATGGGCGCCATGAGCATGCTCATCTACGCCTTCCGGGAGAGGGAAGAGCTCATGGATATATTCGAGCTGTGCTCGGGCCAGAGGATGATGACATCCTATTTCAGAATCGGCGGGCTGGCTCAGGATATACCGGATGGATTCGAAACCAAGGTCAGAAAAGTCTTAGATACCTTTCCCGCTCGAATTGATGACTACGAGAACCTTCTTACCAAGAACCGTATCTGGCTGAACCGAACCGTGGGAGTGGGAAAGATATCCACGCAGAACGCCATCGACCTCGGTGTTTCTGGTCCCATCTTAAGAGCTTGTGGAGTTGGGTGGGACATCAGAAAATCCAATCCTTATTCGAGCTATGAGAAATTTGAGTTTGATATCCCCACCGCCAAAAACGGCGACGTGTACGACCGCTACCTGGTTCGCATAGAGGAGATGAGACAAAGCCTGAGGATAGTGAAACAGGCCTTGGACGGACTTCCCGAAGGAGATCACGTGGCTCAGGTTCCCGGTGTGGTGCTTCCTCCGAAGGAAGAGGTTTTGTCCAACATCGAGGCTTTGATATTTCAATTCAAGCTGGTGGTGGAAGGATTCTCCGCACCGGTCGGCGAGATTTACCATTCCATCGAATCGCCCAAGGGAGAATTGGGCTACTACATCGTCTCCGACGGATCAAACAAGCCCTACCGGGTGAGGGTGAGGCCGCCCTGTTTTGTCAACCTGGCTGCTTTACCCGAAATGATCGAGGGAGGACTCATTGCCGACGTGGTGGCGACGATCGGGAGCATTGATATCGTCCTCGGGGAGATAGATCGGTGAAAGAGTCCAGAGTTTAGAGTTTAGAGTCGAAAGTCGAAAGTCTAAGGTTGGCACTGATGTTGAACGAAATGGCTCAAAAGAGAATAACTGAACTGAAGGATAGATTTCCGAAGAAGAGAAGCGCCATCCTTCCTGCCATGCACGTGGTGTTAGAGGAGGTCGGCTTCTACGATCGGGACACCTTAAAGCAGGTGGCGGAGCTTCTGGACTTAAGCGAAATGGAAGTGGCCGAGACTCTTTCATTCTACACTTATTTTCCGAAGGAGGGAATCGGCAAATACCATATCCAGGTATGCACGAACGTCTCCTGCATGCTTTCGGGGGCAGAACAGTTGGCAGAATACTTAGAAGAAAAGCTGGGCATCAAGGTTGGCCAGACCACCCCGGATGGTCTTTTCACATTGACCGAGGTAGAATGCCTTGGCTCCTGCGGCACCGCTCCGGTTATGCAGATAAATCAGAAATACTATGAGAACTTGACCCGGGCCAGGGTGGATGAGATCCTCGAGCATTTAAGAGAGGGGAAAGAGGAATAAGAGGCTGATGGAGAAGATACTGTTCAAACATATAGACGTTCCCGATCAATACAAGATCGATACTTATGTCCAGAACGGTGGCTATCAAGCTTTGCCTAAAGCTCTGAAAGAGCATACTCCGGACGAGCTTATCGAGATGGTGAAGAAATCCGGTCTGAGAGGAAGGGGAGGGGCTGGTTTCCCGGCCGGAATGAAATGGAGCTTTGTGCCCAAAGATCCGCCCAACCCGAGGTTCTTGCTATGTAACGCCGATGAGGGAGAGCCGGGGACGTTCAAAGACCGGACTCTGATCGAAAACGATCCTCACCAGTTGATAGAAGGCATTATCATTGCTTCGTACGCCATCGGGGCGCACCGCGCTTTCATCTACATCCGGGGAGAGTTCTACTTCGGTGCCAGGAGACTTGAACAGGCGATAGGGGAATGTTATCAGAAGGGATATCTGGGCAAGAACATCCTGGGATCGGGTTTTGATCTGGACCTCAGTATATACAGGGGTGCGGGAGCTTATGTGTGCGGGGAGGAGACTTCGCTGATGGAATCCATCGAGGGAAACAGGGCCAATCCCAGGCTAAAGCCACCCTTTCCCGCCTCGGTGGGCCTTTACCAGAACCCCACCGTGATCAACAACGTCGAGACCTTGTCGAATCTTCCCCACATCGTTCTGAACGGAGGCGAGTGGTACGCGGGCATCGGCGTGCCCAAGAGCACCGGGACGAAGATATTCTCTCTCTCCGGTCACGTGAACAAACCGGGCAATTATGAGCTTCCCATGGGAGTCACCTTAAGAGAACTGATTTACGAGCACGGCGGTGGAATAAAAAACGGTCGGCAGCTCAAAGCGGTAATACCGGGCGGCGTGTCCACCCCGGTCTTAACCGTTGATCTTCTGGACGTGAAGATGGATTTCGACTCTCTGTACGAGGCCGGTTCACTTCTGGGATCGGGAGCCACCATGGTGATGGATGAGACCACCTGCATGGTGAAGGTTGCCTATCGCATATCCAGATTCTTCGAGCACGAATCGTGCGGCAAGTGCGTTCCCTGCAGAGAGGGAACCAGATGGATCCGGCAGATCATGGGGAGAATCGAAAACGGCAAGGGGAGAGAGGAAGACATCGAGCTTCTGCGCGATATCTGCGCCAACATTGCCGGAAAGACCGTCTGCCCCTTAGCCGACGGCGCCGTGGTCCCGATCACAAGCACCATCGAGAAATTCCGGGATGAGTATGAGTATCATATCAAGCATAAGAAGTGCATGGTGGAATTGGGGGAGAGGTTTGCTTGAGGCGGTCAACGGATTAAACGGATAAAGACAGGCAGGTCAACGGATGAAACGGATTAAACGGAGAAGGCAGGTCTGAGGGATTTTGCAGTGGACTGTGGACGGTGGACTGTGGACTCAAGAAGACCAGTCAACGGATTAAACGGATTCGATGGATAACATGGTAACTTTAACCATAGATGGAAAGCAGGTGATGGTCGAGGAGGGGACCACCATCCTGAAGGCTGCGGAGAAGCTCGGCATTGAGATTCCCACTTTCTGTTTTCACGACAAGCTGGAGGCAGTGGGGTCATGCCGCATGTGTCTGGTAGAGGTGGAGAAGATGTGGAAGCTGCAGGTGGCCTGCGCCACGCCGGTCTCCGAGGGGATGGTGGTGAAAATCGACACACCCCAGGTGAGAGCCGCCAGAAAGGGCGTTCTGGAATTTTTGCTCATCAATCATCCGCTGGATTGTCCCGTCTGTGACAAGGGTGGCGAATGCGAGCTTCAGAATCTGGTCTTCAAATATGGTTCGGACAAGAGCAGATATAAAGAGGAAAAAAGAAGATTTATCGTCGATCCCAAATCCAAATACGATGATCTTCAAATCGGGCACCAGATTGTGAGAAACATGAATCGCTGCATCCTCTGCCGAAAATGCGTCCGGTTCTTAAACGAGATCGCCGGAGAGACCGATCTGGGCACCTTTGGCAGGGCAGCAAAATCAGAGATAAATACTCTGCCTGATATTCCAGTTGATAATCCTTACTCGGGAAACGCAGTCGAGATCTGCCCGGTGGGCGCTCTGACATCAAAATCCTTCAGATACAAAATAAGGGTCTGGGAGACGGAGGTTACGCCATCGATCTGCCCTCACTGCGGGGACGGCTGCAACGTCAACCTCTGGACCAAGGATGATAAGATTTACCGCGTCACTTCACGAAGAAACGATTTTGTTGACGAGGGATTCCTGTGCGACAAAGGAAGATTCGGGTTTGAATTCGTCAATCATCCTGATAGGCTAACCCAACCTCTGGTGAAGAAGAATGGTGAACTGTCGCCAGTCGATTGGGACGAAGCGATTGAGTCAGTAGCTTCCGGGTTCAAAACAGCAAAGGAAGGATCAGGCGCTGATTCCCTGGCGGGAGTGGGTTCATCCAAACTGACAAATGAGGAGAGTTATCTGTTTCAGAAGTTCGTCCGGTTGGTGTTAGGAACGAATAACGTCGATCATCGCGTCAACTCAAAACATCTGCTGCCCAGTCCAACCCTGAAGCTCGCGGACCAGGCTTATGCGATGGCCAATTCAATCAGTGATATTGAAAAGGCAAAGTTGATCCTGGTTTTGGGTTGTGATCTGGAAAAGGAGCATCCGATCATAAACCTGCGCGTGATCAAATCAGTCCGAAAGGGCAACCTGTTGCTTGTAGCAAATCAAGAAGGCACCCGGCTGAATAGATTCGCTCAAGATGAGTTGATCTATAAGAAAGGAACCGAGGCAGCTTTTTTAAACGGCCTGTTGGAGGAGTTGGGAGAGAATGTACCGCGGTCTGCCAAATCAGAACCTTCGCAGACGAGCGGAATCCCTGCAGAGAAGATCAGAGAGTTGGGCCAGACGCTGAAGAAAGCTGAGAGCATCATAATCCTCTGCGGCAGGGAAATGGCCGGCCATCCTGAAAATGCAGAGCTGCTGAATAAGCTGCAGAATTTGACGCGCCTGACAGGGCATCATGATAAGGCCAACTGTGGAGTCAATCTCCTGTGGGAGGACTGTAATTCGCAGGGGGCTCTGGACTGTGGGGTCTTGCCGGACAGGCTTCCGGGATACGCAGAGGTCGCTGACGAGAGCTCAAGAAGGAAGATAGAACAAATCTGGAATGCAAGAATTCCCGAGAAACCCGGCCTCGATTTCAATCTGATGCTAAAGGCGGCTCATCAGGGGAAGATAAGGGCAATGTATATCGTGGGCGCAGACCCCGTGAGTGAATATCCTGACAGAGATTATGTGAAAGAAGCGCTGGGAAAGGTTGACTTTCTGGTGGTGCAGGACATCTTCTTGACAGAGACCGCCAAGTTAGCCCACGTGGTCTTGTCCGGAGCCTCCTTTGCTGAAAAAGAAGGCACGTACAGCAACGTGGAGAGAAGGATTCAGAGGCTCAGAAGAGCTTTCGATCCTTTAGGGAATTCCAGGGCTGATTGGCACATCATCTGTATGTTGGCCCAAGTCATGGGATATGATTTCGATTACGCCTCGCCCGCAGGAATTTTCGAGGAGTTGGCGAAAGTCTCTTCCATCCACGCTGATATGAGTTGGGACGAGTTGCGAGGAAGCGGAGAGCAATGGGAGATTGACAGGTGAAGATGAAATCGCGTTTGACTGTGCGTTTACCAACAAGAAGAGAATGTCTTAGCCAATCAATCGAGATAGGATTGGACGAGCAATGGAAGCGGAAGCGAAAGGACTTCCCGGATGCAGCTAAGAAGAAAGGAGTCTACGTTCTTTACTCCGAGAAGCCTCGAGACATTCTGTACGTCGGCAAAACCGGGGGGGAAACGATGGATTTTGCCACCCGTCTATACAGACACGCAACGATCTCCGGGTCGCAAGACTCGAGAGTTTACAAGGAACTTAAGAAAGTAAATGACAGAAGAAAACGCATCCACGCTGCTTTGATTGACGTTAGTTGGATCAGAACTTTTTTCTCTGAGAAGGAACTAAGTACTTCAGGGTATATCGATATATTCGAGCAAATAGCTATTCGTTTTCTGAGACCAAGGCTTCAGCGTGACAAGGAATGAGAGTTAGGAACCTCAACGTCATGCTAATTGGAACAACGTTGTGGGATGACATATGTTAGCGTTTATCATTATCACGTTCATTAAGGTGGCAGTGGTTCTGGTTGTCTTCCTGCTGCTCATTGCTTACCTGACCTGGGTGGAGAGGAAACTTCTGGGACATTTCCAGGTGAGGCTGGGTCCGATGCGGGTCGGCCCGCATGGCCTGCTGCAGCCCATAGCCGACGGTATTAAGCTTTTCTTCAAGGAAGACATCATTCCGACGAACGTGCATAAGTTCATCTATATTATGGCTCCAATGTTGACCTTCATCCCAGCTCTGATCATCGTGGCGGTCATTCCGTTTGGGGATCAAGTTGAATTGTTTGGTCACAAGATCGATATGGTGATCTCCAATTTCAACATGGGGATACTTTACATATTCGCCGTGACCTCGCTGGGAGTGTATGGCATAGTCCTGGGAGGATGGTCGTCCAACAACAAATACTCGCTTATGGGCGGGTTAAGGTCGTCTGCCCAGATGATCAGCTATGAGGTTTCCCTGGGGTTCTCGTTAATCGGAGTTCTGATGATCGCGGGTACTTTTAGCCTGGTGGAGATAGTAAACGCTCAGGACAAATTCATCCACTGGTTTATCTTCCGCCAGCCGCTGGGATTCATCCTGTTCCTGATTTGCGGGATCGCCGAGATTAACAGGAATCCTTTTGATCTCCCTGAGGCGGAGAGCGAGCTGGTGGCAGGATATTTTACCGAGTACTCCTCGATGAAGTTTGCCATGTTTTTCTTAGGAGAGACCGGCGCCATGATCAACGTTGCGGCAATCGCAACCACCCTCTTCCTGGGTGGTTGGCACGGGCCGTTCCTGCCGCCGGTGGTGTGGTTTCTCATAAAGATGCTCATATTTCTTCTATTCTTCATCTGGCTGAGGGCCACCTTTCCCAGGTTCAGGTACGACCAGTTGATGAGTTTCGGCTGGAAGGTTCTGCTGCCGCTGGCGATCCTCAACGTTTTTATCACGGGAATTATCATGGTAATCTAAGAAAGGTTCAAGAGTTCAAATATGTTTGATGTTTTGAAGACCATATTTTGGGCGTTGCCCCGGGGATTGTCGATCACCTTGAAATACCTGTTTTCCAGGCCCACCACGGTGAGATATCCGGAGCAGAAGCTTACCCTCTCTCCGAGATATCGGGGACTGCACTACCTGGAGAGAAACGACGACGGATCGGAAAAATGCGTCTGCTGCGGTCTGTGTGCCGCAGCCTGCCCTTCCGGATGCATATACATGGAGCCGGCTGAAAACGAGTTCGGCGAAAGATATGCCAAAGTGTATGAGATAAACGAACTCCGCTGTATATTCTGCGGATACTGCCAGGAAGCCTGCCCCAAAGAGGCCATATTCCTGGGGAAGGAATACGAGTTCGCCACCGACCGACGGGCAAAGTTGATATATACCAAGGAGGATCTGTTGGTGCCTGAAAGCAGAAGGGCATCAGCGGAGAGAACGGATTGAACGGAGAAGGTAATTGAGGCGGTTTTGCTGTGGACGGTGGACCGTCGACTGTGGACTTTGACAGGCCGGTCAACGGATTAAACGGATGAGACGATGGAGATTCTGATTTTTGCCATATTAGCGCTGGTTGCAGTCAGTTGCTCCATTCTGGTGATCAGCCAGAAGAGCGCGGTGGCAAGCGCCCTCTTTCTTATAGCCACCATGGTGAGCATCGCGATTTTATTCTTGCTTCTGAATGCTCCATTTTTGGCTGCCATACAGATTATAGTGTATGCCGGCGCCATCATGGTCCTGTTCATCTTCGTCATCATGCTTTTGAATCTCAGACGAGACGAGTTTGGCCCGGAAAGAAGAAAGGCACAGAGGTTTTTCGCCATCCTGTTTGTCTTTCTGCTTCTGATCGGGCTGGCGACCATAATTCAGGTGGGTGCTTTTGGCTTCAAGTCGGCTGAAGAAGTCTCGGACGCCGCCGTACCTGCCAGCGTTGAGCCTCTGGCCCAGCTTCTCTTCACCAAGTATCTCTTTCCGTTCGAGCTGGCGTCGATTCTGCTTCTGGTGGCGATTGTCGGTGCCGTAGTTATGGCAAAAAGGAGACTGTAAGCCGTAAAGGAGAGATTGATGGTTTCATCCTCTGCCTACATGATATTGAGCGCTGCGATCTTCGCCATCGGAGTCTTGGGAGTTTTAGTGAGGCGAAACGTGTTAGTCATGTTCATGTCCATCGAGCTGATGCTCAATGGAGTCAACCTGGCTTTAGTAGCGCTGTCCAAGCAGCTCGGCTCTCTGGATGGTCAGGTGCTGGTATTCCTGGTGATGACCGTGGCGGCGGCGGAGGCCGCCGTGGGATTGGCCATAATCATATGTCTGTTCAGAAACAAGAAGAGTGTTAACGTGGACGATTTTAATCTGATGAAGTGGTAAGACGACCGCAGTCGGCCGTCCGCCGAAAAAAGATGTTTTGCTGCGGACTGCGGACAGTCGACGGTGGACAATGAAGAGAATATGAACTACGTTTATCTTGTTCCATTATTTCCACTGATCGGTTTTCTGATAAACGGCCTTTTGGCGCTTAGACAGAAGACTTCCTTTGATCAGAAAGGTCCGGCGAGGAGTCTGGTCAGTTGGGTGGGCTGCGCCTCGGTGGGTTTGTCCTTCTTGACCTCCATTGCGATCTTCTTTGAGCTTCTGGCTCTGCCGACAGGGGAGAGGGTGGTGCAGAAAATCGCCTTCCCCTGGATTCTCTCCGGCAAGTTCCAGATCGACATCGGATTCCTGCTTGACCCGCTCTCCTCGATCATGATCCTGGTGGTTACCGGCGTTGGGTTCTTCATCCACGTTTATTCGACCGGTTACATGGCAGGGGACAAAGGGTACGCTCGCTACTTCTCATACATGAATCTCTTCACCTTCTTCATGCTGATGCTGGTTCTATCCAACAACTTTCTGCTGCTTTACCTGGGGTGGGAAGGCGTTGGATTATGTTCTTACCTCTTGATCGGCTTCTGGTATGAGAAGAAGAGCGCCTCGGATGCAGGCAAGAAGGCTTTCATCGTCAACCGGGTCGGGGATTTCGGTTTCGCTCTCGGGGTGATGCTGATCTTCTGGAGCTTCGGAAGTCTGAACTTCAGCCAGGTGTTTGAAAACGCGCCGCATGTTCTGGCTCTGGGAGGAGGATTGGTCACTGCCATGACCCTGCTTTTGTTCATGGGAGCCATCGGCAAGTCAGCCCAGATTCCGCTGTACGTTTGGCTCCCTGACGCGATGGAGGGTCCCACACCGGTCTCTGCGCTAATTCATGCCGCCACCATGGTGACCGCGGGAGTGTATATGGTGGCAAGATGTCATACCCTCTTTCTATTAGCACCGGTTACCATGGGAGTGGTGGCGGTGATCGGCGCGGCCACCGCCATATATGCGGCATCCATCGGCCTAGTACAGAACGACATCAAGAGAGTGTTAGCCTACTCCACGATAAGCCAGTTAGGTTACATGTTCTTAGCTTGCGGGGTAGGAGCCTTTACCGCAGGTATATTTCATCTTATGACCCACGCCTTCTTTAAGGCTTTGCTCTTTTTGTCGGCCGGCTCGGTGATGCACGCCTTAGCCGGCGAGTTGAACATGCAGAAGATGGGTGGTTTGAAGAAGTACGTGCCGATTACCTTCTGGTGTTTCCTTGCCGGAACCTTAGCCATCTCCGGAATCCCTCTTTTCTCCGGGTTCTTCAGCAAAGACGAGATTTTGTGGAAGGCCTTTTCCAGCCCGTATGGTCATCTCGTGCTGTGGGTGGTGGGAGTGATCACCGCCGGGTTGACTGCATTCTACATGTTCAGATTATTCTTCATGATCTTCATGGGAAAATCGCGGATGGATCCGAAGGTGGAGGTTCATGCCCATGAGTCGCCCAAACCCATGACCATACCGCTGATGGTGCTGGCGGTCCTCTCGGTAATCGGCGGCTATGTTGGAATTCCTCATTCTCTGGGAGGATCGAACAGGATTGAAGGGTTCTTATCGTCGGTGTTTGAGCAAGGTCATTCTGCGGGCGAGGAAGCCGTACACCACGCGCCTTCGACAGAGTACCTTCTGATGATAATCTCCATCGTCATAGTGCTTATTGCCATCTTCATAGCCTACCGCTTCTATGTCAAGAACCTGGAGATTCCCCGCAGGCTGGCGCAGAGATACAAGTCCGGCTATCGGGTTCTGCTCAACAAGTACTATGTGGATGAACTTTACGCTAAGGTTATCGTGAACCCTCTTTTGAACCTGGCACTGTTTCTGTGGAAGCAATTTGACGTCCTGGTGATAGATGGAGCGGCCAACGGAATCGCTTCCGTGGTCAAGGGATTGGGCTCTGGTATAAGAAGAACCCAGACCGGCTATTTGCGCAACTACGCTCTGTCGCTGATTCTTGGCGCTGTGTTGATCTTGAGTTACTACATCTTGAGGTGAGGATATCTTGGACAGCTGGATTTTGACCATACTTACGTTTTTCCCCATGCTGGGAGTTCTGGCCCTGCTCCTTGTGGACCGGCAGAGGCACAATGGCATTCGAACCATTGCCTTCGTCACCTCCTTGTTGAATGCAGTATTCTCGCTCTATGTTTATTTCAATTTCGCCGCGGATTCTGCGTCCATGCAGTTTGCGGTAAGCAAGAGCTGGATCGAGAGCTTGGGGATAAGCTATCATCTGGGCATTGACGGAATCAGCCTGTTTTTGGTTTTGCTGACCACGTTTCTCACTCCCCTGGCAATTCTTTCGTCCTGGTCCGCCGTCACCAAGAAGGTCAAAGGCTACTACATATCCATGCTCTTTTTAGAAACCGGGATGATAGGGGTGTTCGTCTCCTTAGATCTGTTCTTGTTCTATGTCTTCTGGGAGTTGATGCTGGTCCCCATGTACTTCCTGATCGGCATCTGGGGCGGCCCCAGAAGGATCTATGCCACCATCAAATTCGTGCTGTTCACCATGACCGGCTCGCTTCTGATGCTGGTGGCCATTTTGGTCCTCTACTTTATGAACCACAGCTTTACCGGCACGTATACATTTAATCTTCTGGAGATAGCCAAGCTTCCCATTCCGCTGGGCGCTCAATTTTGGCTCTTTTTTGCATTTGCCCTGGCTTTCGCCATCAAGGTGCCCATGTTCCCGTTTCACACCTGGCTTCCGGATGCGCACGTAGAAGCCCCCACCGCGGGATCGGTCATACTGGCCGGTGTCCTGCTGAAGATGGGAACATATGGATTCTTGAGGTTCTGTCTGCCCCTGTTCCCCAACGCGTTTATGGACAATGTTCCGCTCTTCTCCATCCTGGCGATAATCGGCATAATCTACGGGGCACTGGTCTCCATCAGGCAGGAGGACATAAAAAGCCTGGTGGCTTTCTCATCGGTGAGCCATCTGGGCTTTGTGATGCTGGGGCTCTTTGCCTTAAACGTGCAGGGGATAGAAGGGGGCATACTTCAGATGATCAATCACGGCATCTCCACCGGGGCGCTGTTTTTGATCGTGGGGATGATATATGAGAGAAGACACACCCGGCTGATCTCCGATTTCGGTGGTGTATCTAAGAAGATGCCGGTCTTTGCCGCCTTCTTTATGATTGTGACTCTTTCATCCATCGGGCTGCCTGGAACCAATGGTTTCATCGGGGAGTTCACCATTCTTCTGGGAACGTTTAAGTCCAACGTGGTCTACGCTGTACTAGGCGCCGTAGGAATCATCTTAGCCGCAGTATACATGCTCTGGATGTATCAGCGCGTGATGTTCGGAAAGATCACCAGGCCGGAAAACGAGAATCTGAAGGACTTGAACCTACGTGAGAAGCTGGTTCTCATACCGTTGATCATAGCCATCTTCTGGATCGGCATCTATCCCAAGCCGTTCTTCAGCAGAATGGAACCTTCTGTCAAGAGCCTTATCGAGAATGCGCAGGTAAAGTATGAAGAAAACCAGCTTTTGGGTGAAAGCCCTTACCAGGGATCGCAGGCAGCGACACCTCTGGAGGAAGGCGAGCGGGAGGTCGAGAACCAGCAGCTTGATGACGGAAGTTAAGTGGGATTTGGAGAGACCTTGATGGATTGGATTATGCCGAACATAAATCTCGAATTGATTCTGCCGGAGATCATTCTCTGTGTTTTCGCCATCTTGATTCTGATCTTGGATCCTTTTCTGTCTAAGGGCAAGAAGATCGTCTCCGGGCATCTGAGCTGGATAGCGATAGTCTTAGCCTTCCTGGCGACGTTACGTCTTTGGGACCTTCAGGAGACGACTTTCAGCCAGATGTTTTTGGTGGATAATTACTCCACCTTCTTCAAGTTCATCTTCCTGGCCGGATCGTTTCTGATCGTGTGTGTCTCCCTGAGCTACCTGAAGAGGGAAGATATCTTACACAGCGAGTACTTTAGCCTGATCCTATTCTCCACCCTGGGCATGATGCTTTTAGCATCCGGTTTTGATCTGGTTATCATCTTCCTGGGGCTCGAGATCATGTCAATCTCGCTTTACGTCCTCACTGGTTTCAGAAGAAGCGATCTTAGGTCCAACGAAGCTTCGTTGAAATATTTTTTGATGGGAGCATTCGCCACAGGTTTTCTGCTTTACGGGATCGTGATGATCTACGGGGCTGTCGGAAGCACCAACTTGGAACAGATCATAAAAAGCATCGCCCTGGGCGAAGCCGGACCGAATCTTTTGATCTGGGCTGGCGCGGGATTGCTTCTGGTGGGTCTTGGATTCAAGATAGCTTCAGTTCCGTTTCACATGTGGGTGCCGGACGTATACCAGGGCGCTCCCACTCCGGTAACGGCCTTCATCTCCGCCGGTCCCAAGGCGGCAGGATTTGCAGCACTGCTGAGAGTGTTCCTGTTCTGCTTCGTCACCATAAAGGTGGACTGGACCATGATCGTTTGGATCATGTCGGCACTGACCATGACCGTGGGGAACATCATCGCCATCGCCCAGTCGGACATCAAGAGAATGCTCGCTTACTCATCAATCGCTCACGCGGGTTACGTACTCGTGGCTCTGGTAGCTGGCGGTGAAACCGGAATCTCCAGCGCGCTCTTTTATCTCCTTGCTTACACCTTCATGAACATTGGGGCATTTACGGTGGTGATTGTACTGGGACGAAAGGGTGAGGAAAACACCGGTTTGGATGATTATTCCGGACTGGGAACTCGATCTCCTCTCTTGGCCATTTTGATGACCGTGTTTATGTTCTCCCTGGCAGGATTCCCTCCCACTGCGGGATTCATGGGAAAATTCTATGTATTCAGCGCAGCGGTGAAATCGGGATTCGTTGGGCTGGTCATAATCGGAGTGCTGAACAGCTTAATCTCGGTTTACTACTACTTGAGAGTGGTGGTGCTTATGTTCATGCATCCGCCTCAGCCCGACGCTCAAAGAATCCCTGTGGCCTTCGGCGCGGCCTTAGTATTGTTGATTTCCATCTGGGGCGTCCTCCAGTTGGGAATATTCCCCGACAGTCTGCTTAAGGTTGCTCAAGCATCCGTTTCCTCCATATTTTAGTTCTCAATCTCTCGCAGCTGATTAACCGGATTAAGCTGATCAGTCTGTTGTGAATGTCTACCTGATGGGGCGGGGGTTGAACCCTTACTCTAAGAAGGCGGGTCGACGGATTTGTCCTGCACTTCGTCCTGCCCTTCGGTCCTGCCTCGCACTGAGTGCGCTCGACACGAAGTGAGACCTCAGGGTCGAAGGAAGACTCAGTGTCGAAGGAAGGTCG
>JBAUFO010000135.1:0-8016 GCA_049679185.1 Candidatus Zixiibacteriota bacterium | reverse complement strand
GCCTACACCTATTCCGAGCCGGTAGTATTCTACGAATACATGCTGGATTGCGCGAAGGCCGGAAGAAAACGGGGCATCAAAAGCGCGGTGATTACGGCAGCGTATATAAATCACGATCCCTGGCTGGAGCTGATAAGAGAGGTGGATGCCATCAAGGTCGATTTCAAGGCATTCACCGAAGAATTCTATCAGGATGTCTGTCAGGGAAAGCTGAAACCGGTGATGGATGCCTTAGTTGATTTGGCGCAGAGCAACATCTGGTACGAGATCGTCTACCTGGTGGTGCCAACCCTCAATGACAACTCTGACGACATTCGGAGGATGTCCAAATGGATGGTCAAGGAGCTGGGCAGAGACGTGCCGGTTCATTTCACTCGTTTTCATCCCATGTATCTTTTGAAGAACCTTCCTCCCACTCCGGTGTCGACTCTGGAGAAAGCCCGGAACATTGCTATCGAAGAGGGGATGAACTTCGTCTACGTGGGGAATGTGCCCGGTCACCAGGGAGAGCACACCTACTGTCCTGACTGCAAACAGGTGGTGATAGAAAGAGTCGGTTATCGCATCATCGGGATGAATTTGAAGGATGGCAAGTGTGGCTTCTGCCAGAAGGCCATCCCGGGAGTTTGGAATTAGTGGAAAGATTGTGGGAGAGCTCGACTCGGCAGTCTGCCGAAAAACTCGGACAACCGTCATTGCGAGCGAAGCGAAGCAATCTCCTCCTTGAATACCAGCGATCCAGAGATTGCTTCGTCGCTTCGCCTCCGGCGAGACTCCTCGCAATGACATTAAAGAGCTTTTTTAAGAGGCTCCGAAGGTGGGGTATGCCTTTTTGCATAACCGGGCAATGCTCAATATTTCAGCACCTTCGGTTCCGTCATTGTCTTTCTTAGTGGCCAAAATTCTTGTCGAAGACCCTCCGATCTCCCTCTCCGCCAGAAGGAGTGGAAGAGCCAAGAGAGAGAGGTAAAAGACCGCCGGCCTCTGCATCAGCCGGAACCGGGGTCTGGTCTCCTTTAACATAAGAAGAATAGTCGCCTGCCATAAAAATGCCATCGGACAAGTCTTCGCAAAAAGTTCATTTTATTCTGGCTTGCGTTCTCCTCGGTTTTTCCTCGCTGGTTGCCCAGATTGTTCTTTTCCGGGAGATGATGGTCTCCTTCTATGGGAATGAACTGAGTCTGGGGGTTATGCTCGCGGTCTGGCTCTTGTGGGTAGGCGCAGGCTCTGCGCTGGGCAACAAGATAGCCGGGAAGAAGACTTATTCTCCTGGCAGGCTATCGCTCTGGTATCTTCTGATCTCAGTGGCCAGCCCGGCAACTGTTGTCCTGATGAGATTCTCCAAGCAGATACTGGGGACTGCTCCGGCGGAGATCGTCGGATTCATTCCAATGTTTTTGTTTGCATTCGGGGCCATGAGCGTTTTGTGCCTCTGTCTGGGGATAACCTTTGTCTTGAACTCCAGATCATGGGCCTTTGATGAGAGCCTGGTCTTCTCGGTCAACCGGGTCTACCTGTGGGAGTCCCTGGGGGCAGGTCTGGGTGGATTCCTTGTCACCTTTGCTCTGATTCCGCACTTCTCCAACCTTCAGATAGTCGTTTTCTTGTTCTTCTTGAATCTTCTCTTTTGTGCCCTGCTCGTGTCGGGAACTCTGAAGCGATGGGCAAAAGCTTTGGTGTGGTCGACGGTCGTTCTGATGATCTTTGGTTTTCCCGCATCAGGGCTGGATGAGTCGCTTGACCGTTTCTCGGCAGGTTGGATGTGGAAAGGTTTGTCGTTGGTTCATTCGGAAGATACTCGCTACGGCAACATTTCAGTGACCAAACAGCATGAGCAGGTTACATTTTATCAGAACGGTTTGATGTTGTTCTCACACCCGGATGCTTTCTCAGCGGAGGAGGCCGTTCACTTTGCTCTCCTGCAGCATCCCCATCCGCGAAGTCTTCTTCTGATAGGGGGCGGAATGGGAGGGGCGCTATCGGAGGCGCTCAAGCACGACGGCTTGACCATAGATTATGTGGAGATAGATCCGGAGCTGATCAGGATGGGAGAAGCATATCTGCCTGAGGGGGAGGTTCGGGCCTTGAGAGACCCCCGGGTCCGCATTCACTTTGTGGACGGAAAACTCTTTGTTCGAGAGAAGGCGGGAGACCCGGATGCGAAACCTTACGACGTCATCCTACTCAACCTTCCGGATCCTTACACCGCTCAGCTGAATCGGTTTTTCACCCTTGAGTTTTTCCAGATGATAAGATTGGTTCTGAAAGAGGAAGGAGTCTTTTCGTTCAGAGTGAGTTCTGCCGAAAACTATATCAGCCGGGAGCTGGGTCTCTATCTCTCCTCCATTCATCAAACTCTGGAGAGTAGTTTTGAGGAGGTAAAGGTTCTCCCTGGTTCCAATAACATCTTCCTGGCTTCGAGAGGGAAAGGCATTCTCTTCGACGACTGGCAGACCATGACTGCACGTTTGAAGGAAAAAGGAATCTCCACCCGGTTTGTGAACGAGAATTTCCTGCCGGAACGCCTTACTCCACTGAGGGTCGAATTCCTGAAAGATGCTCTCTTGGCGAAGGCAAGCCGGATAAACTATGATCTTAATCCGATCTGCTACTTCTACAACAGCATCCTGTGGAGCAAACAGTTTAAGTCTTTAGAGAAACCTATTCTGTTTTTTCTCTCCGAAGTCCATCCAGGGTGGTCTGTCGGGGCAATTGGGTTGCTTTTCCTGGCACTTTTCCTCCTGTTCGTATCATTCGGATCAAGGTCATCAAATTTGGCTTTAGGAGCGATCTTCGTTGCGGGTTTCACCAGTATTTTCCTGGAGATAATCGTGGTTTTGTCCTTCCAGATATTCTATGGGTACGTCTACTCCATGATCGGGTTGATCTTTACCCTCTTCATGCTGGGGCTTGCCTTTGGTGCATTTATCATACAGAAGAGAGCGGGAAAAAGAAAGATTGGTTTCAGGGGGCTGGCCTGGGTGCAACTCTGTCAGGTGGCTCTCATTATATCTTTTCTGATCATGACCTGGGCGCTTTCCGAGACCTCTCCCTCGGAACTTGTTGTGATGATTATTCTGCTTCTGCTCATAACTGCCTCCGGCTTGCTGGGCGGGGTGGAGTTCGCTTTGGCAAATCACCTTTTCCTGAAGCGGAGGACTACGCTGAAAGCCGGGACCGGTTATGCCGTTGACCTGTTTGGCGCCAGCTTCAGTTCGCTTCTGGCTTCGGCCATTCTCGTCCCCATTCTGGGAATCCCCACCACACTGGTCGCCGTCTTGCTGGTAAACCTCATCTGCCTGGCGTATCTTATGACCTTCTCCCGGGCTGCTTGAGGCGATCTTCTCCGCCCTGCTCGCAGTCCCACGATTTTGTGAAGAAAATCAGCGGCAACTGAAACCCCCTGGTCTCAATGGCTGTATAATAGAAGGAAGGAACTGGAAGAATATGGACGGAGTAGGCGTGACCTACAGAATTCCACCTGCGTGAGTTTTGCATGATTTGTGAAGCTTCTTGCACGATAGTACTGCTGATCCCGATCACCTGTCAACGGTAGGCATCCCGTCTTCGGCACCTAACTTTGTGTGCCACAATGGATTAACTGTTCCGCCGAGCGTGTCGGGAAAGAGGGGAGGGGTAGATTTCGCGGTCTGATATTTGCTTGAATCAATTGATGAGAAAGGTGTTTCGTTGTCGGGGCTGTCAGAATAGAGATTGGATAGAAACCCGTGGTAGTGTCAAGTGTCGGCGGCATTTTTTGATATTGACAAAATCTGAATTAACGTTACATTAACCTTAGGAACGGAAAACAAATTTGGAGGTAGCAGATGAAGGAGCAAAGGAAGTTTGGACTTGTTGCCGTGGCGCTGGCTCTGATCTCGGTGGCGATAATCTGGGTGGTCGGTTTGGGAGAGGCGACCGAGGAGACCGCAGAGGTGCCAAAGTATGAGCAGAAATCCATCTACAGCTATATCAAATTACTGGACAATGTGGCCTTTTACATAAATCAAAAGTATGTTGACTCCATCGACGTTAAGGAGATGACCTACTCCGGAATTAGGGGAATGATAGAGACTCTGGATCCGTTCTCCACCCTGCAGGATGTCAAAGCCCACGACCAGCTCATGGAGATGACGGAAGGAAAATACGAAGGTCTGGGGATGACCATTGCCAAAAGGGGCGATTTCATCACCATCATATCTCCAATAGAGGGAACACCGGCATATCGCATGGGACTTCGAGCGGGTGATCAGGTCACCAGGATTGATGGTGAATCTACCGAGGGGATGAGCACGGAGGAGGCCTCCAAATTGATGAGGGGCGAGCGGGGAACCACGGTGGTTCTCACCATAAAAAGGGAAGGAGTGGATGAGCCTCTGGAGTACGAGGTCGAGCGCGCACTGATTGAGCTGACCAACGTTCCCTATCACGGGGTCATGGACGGCGGCATCGGATACGTGAGATTGTCCAAGTTCTCCAAGGATTCGGGAAAAGAACTAAGAGAAGCCGTGGAGGATTTGAAGAACGAGAACGTCAAAGGAATGATTCTGGATCTGAGGAACAACGGCGGCGGCCTTCTGGATCAAGCCGTTGAAACTGCCAATCTGTTTCTTGAGCAAAACAAACTGATAGTATACACCCAGGGTCGATCCGAGGTGAAGAGAGAGTTTCACGCCACAAGAGAACCCGTTTTCACGGACGGCCCCCTGGTAGTTTTGGTGAACGAGGGCACCGCCTCCGCCTCGGAGATAGTCTCCGGTGCGATCCAGGACTGGGACAGAGGGGTGATCATCGGTAACACGACATTCGGTAAGGGATTGGTTCAGCAGATTTTCGGTATGCCAAACGAGACCTTTCTCAAGCTAACCATAGCGAAATATTACGTCCCCAGCGGAAGATGCATACAGAAGCCAGAGACCGCCAAAAGACGCAAACCCGGCGCACCGGTTCAGGTTGAAGAAGACGAACCAGACAGCCTGGTAGAGATGGAAAAGGAGGTGTTCTACACCAACGGTGGAAGAAAGGTGTACGGAGGAGGGGGGATAGTCCCGGACATCGAGATCGAGCGACCCGATTTAAAGCCCATAGAGCTAAACTTGGAAAGACAGTCTATGTTTTTCAACTTCGCCGTGTCATACCTGTCCACGCATCCGGATATTCCGCGAGATTTTGAGATAAATGGTCAGATATTAGAGGAGTTCAGGGCTTTTCTGAAGGAAAAGAACTTTACCTACAAGTCGACCATCGAGCTGGACTTGGAACCCCTGAAGGAACAGATCGAGGAGCAGGAGAAATCAGAGATGTTTGCGGAGGCGGTTGACGGTCTGGAACGATTGGTAGAAGAGGAGAAAGCAGACGATTTCGACGAGAGCGTAGACTACATCAAGAGGTCTTTGAAGAGAGACATATTGAATAATCTGTATGGGCAAAAAGTCTACTATGAGGAAGTGCTTTTGAAAACCGACCTTTACATTCAGGAGGCCTACGAGATCCTGACCAATGAAAACGAATATCTGGGGATGCTGAAAGAATAAGGAAAACTCGCCGTTTAAAGATTAACCGCAGGGTATCAAAGAAACAAGCTTCTTTAGGGGAGCTTGTTTTTTTGCTTTTTGCTCTGGGAGTCTTGGGCCAGTGCCCGAGGGGCTAAAGCTGCGTTTCTCCGCCATCTTTATGAGTGCCGCGAATGTCCAACAGCAGTCTGGTCTGACCTACCCCATTTTCACATATTGGCTCTTGAGATAAAATGTGCCGAAACCCTCCCCGAAGTCAGCTCGTCCGGAGGAAGCGTTCATCATGGATAGGTGATTCGGGCAAAGGGACGGGCCTCAGGTCAATCCCTTGTGTGTGTTTGATTCTAAGAGCACCCCTGCAGGAGGAATACAGTACTTATCCTAAGCATCAAAGTCAACTGGACATAGACCGACCTGGGTTAGATACAAACGAGGAACGATTTGAGATCAGTGGCACGTGCGGTTCCTATGATTTGTTAAAAGTTTCTCTTGACATTGGATCGGTATATAGGTATACTTTACTATATTTGGAAACTAAATGAACCAGACAAAATAGATAATCTTCGTAACCTTTTTCCGCAGGAGGTCCCGAATTGAGACGCTCCTCTTTGCCTTTCGTCGGTTTTGCTGCCGTCCTCTGTTTTCTCTTTTCTGCTTTCAGCTTTGCTTCTGACGGTGGCCTGCGTGACGCAGTGCCCATGGTTTTCGGGTCTGTCTGGTACGTTTCCACTTCTGGAAATGACTTGACGGGTGACGGGAGTCAGGACCATCCTTTCCGGACCATCCAGAAGGGGATAGACTCTGTTGACGATGGAGATACGGTCTTGGTGGAATGGGGTGTGTATGTAGAGAACATAAACTTCTCCGGCAAACGTATCCTGGTTGCCAGCCACTACATTTTCGACGGACTGGAGTCTACCATCGAGTCGACAATCATTAATGGGGGTCACGCGGGCAGTGTGGTGACCTTCAACTCGGGGGAGGGGTTAAACTCTGTTATCCGGGGATTTACTTTGACCGGAGGCTACGCTGTCTACGGTGGAGGAGTCTATTGTTATGGTTCTTCACCTAGCATATCCGAGAACTTTATCGTGGGCAACGAGTGTGGTTGGGGTCGGGGAGGGCCTGGCATTTACTGTGGCCATGGATCGGGTCCTACAATATACAGAAATCTGGTGGCCAACTGTTCCGGCCCGGCGGCGATTTTCTTGCACGTTGAGTGCAGCGCCCAGGTGATCAACAATACGGTTTGTGACAACACCTGGGGTGGAATCTCCATCCAGGGGAATTCCGGTGCTTATGTTAAGAACAACATCTTTTGTAACAACGTTGACTATGGCATACACGTCGCATCGGGGAGTTCGTGGTATGTTGGGTACAATGACGTTTTCGGGCAGAACAACAACTACGTGGGGGACATGGGGGATCAGACCGGGATTGAGGGCAACATATCTGCTGATCCGCTTTTTGAGAACCCATCCGCAGGGGACTATCATCTCACACTTGGTTCACCCTGTATTGACGCGGGCGATCCGCCCGGAGTTGACATGGGTGCGTTCGAATCTCCTCAGGATCCCAACTTCACCATAACCGCCGTTCCGCAAACCGCCATGGTATGTGCTGGAGACTCTGTCAGCATCAAGCTGATTCTCTTTTCCCATTATGGTTTCAACTCACCGGTTAATTTGACTTACAGCTCGTTGCCACCGGGGGTGACCGGCCTTTTGAATCCGGATCAACTTATTCCCACGGACAGCTCCATCTTCAGGTTGTACACCACACCGGATGCGACTCCGGGGATTCATCCCATTACCATTACAGCTGATGGAGGTGAGATTATCCACGAGAGGGAAGTCGTACTGGGAGTTGTTCCGCCTGCGTACTCTGGGCCGGTCTGGTATGTCTCCACTGGCGGAAATGACCTTATCGGCAACGGAAGTGAGGAGTTCCCCTTCCGAACCATCCAGAAGGGTATAGACGTCGCCGCAGGTGGGGACACGGTACTGGTGGAGAGGGGTACGTATGTAGAACACGTGAACTTCATTGGAAAGGGGATTCTGGTGGCAAGCCATTTCATCTTCGACGATTTGGAAGCCACCGTTGAGTCGACTGTCATTGATGGGGATAGTTCGGGAGTAGTGGTTACCTTCAACTCGGGTGAGGATGCCAGTTCCGTGATTCGAGGGTTTACCATAACCAACGGTTATACTTGGGGCCTGGGCGGAGGAATCTTCTGCTATGGTTCTTCGCCTACCATATCTGAGAACTTCATCGTGGGCAACGAGTGTGGTTGGGGTCGGGGAGGACCTGGCATTTACTGTGGCTACGGATCGGGTCCTACAATATACAGAAATCTGGTGGTCAATTGTATCGGCCCGGCGGCGGTTTTCTTGCACGTTGAGTGCAGCGCCCAGGTGATCAACAATACGGTTTGTGACAACACCTGGGGTGGAATCTCCATCCAGGGGAATTCCGGTGCTTATGTTAAGAACAACATCTTTTG
>JBAUFO010000134.1:0-4249 GCA_049679185.1 Candidatus Zixiibacteriota bacterium | reverse complement strand
TTAATAGATACTCCGTTGCTTCCCTATCAGCCAGTATCGGAGCCAAGTGGCTGGTTATCTTTCTTGAGTCCGTCAAAATAGGCGGGTTCTCCTTGCCTCTGCCGTATATCCAGGTTAAGAGGGCTTCGAAGTTTTTTAACTTTTTATTTGGAACTAAGGGCTTGTTGAACTTTGCATCCTTATACGAAGGGACTCCTATGAAATTCCTTATTGAAGGTGAACCTAAAGCGACAGTTATCAAGGAGAACCTGTTTATTATATCATCAGTATTAAAATTAATGTCATCACGTGCCTGCTCAAAAACTTTATAGAATATGTACTGCCGTTTAATCACATCTGTTCTATCGCCGACCTTTTTCTTGACCTCTTTAATGCTCTTTTCTATGCTTCTATCCTTCCGCCTCTCTTTCTCAATCCTTGCTGTAATGTACTTTGCCTTGACATATGATTCCCATTTCAGAACTCCTGTAATATGCCTAACACCAAGGTACGGAGATATGCCTTCTCTTGATTTATAAACAATTGCTGGGATCATCAACAAGTCTTCTGATGCCTGTTTCTTTGGAGTAGGGAAATCTCCAGACCTGATCTTGATTCTTTCCCTAAGCGCCTTATGCGTTAGAAGCATAGCTGTTGCTATCCTTCTGTTACCCTCAATTACTATAAACCTTATATTCTTAACTTCCTTAATCAGGTCCTCCAGATCGGCTTGTGTTTTGTTTGTGTCATCAGACCACTTGAAAGTCTTGGGCAGATTCTTAGGAATCACAACTATAGGTTCTTCATCGAAATAGCCGTTCTCAGCCATAGAGTAAGCTATCTCCTCCAAATCAAACTCTTCAGATAGAACTCTTAGAATATCAAGTTGAGTGCCGCCCAGATGCTCCTCTGCAAGTCTCGGATTTCTGCTATCTAGCTCGAGGTTCTCCAGCGGAAGATCGATCTGGGGTCTCTTTCGGCCTTTACCACTGATTTTTGTTTGCATTTTTCACTTCCATTTTTACATCGAATGTTTCTATATTTAAATACCCATCTTTAGATTTTTCTACCATATAACAATATTGCATATTCTTAGGCAACAATTCCTCAAATTCCTTCTTACGTCATGCTCCGATACTCTAATCACTCTCCATCCCGATTTTCTTAGCCTGGCAGTCACTAATTAATCTCTTCTTACATTATTAAAAATCTTCCTTCGCCAGTAACTCCTATTTTCAATAAGAGTTCTTATTAAACATTTCGGACACTTATGCCAAAAGCAGCCATCAACGAATATTGCGATTCTCTTCCGAGGGAAAACAATATGAGGCCTGCCTGCCAATTTGTAGTGAATCCTGTATCCTCTCTTATTCCTTTCCTTGAAAGAGCCTTTCTTAGAGTCTCCTCTCGCTAAAGATCAGAAATTCCTTTGTATTGACAAATCAGGTTTCATAGTCTCCATCATACTGCCTTTTCTATCTCCAGTGAAGTTCCCTTGATTCGTCATTCCCAATTTACTGCTTTCCCTGTCTCTGTCAATACAAAATGTTGAACGTCCCTTCGGGTATCCCATGCTGAACAATGAGACTCGCGAGGTAGTGGTGCGGCACCATAACGGTTATTCGTAGCGGATGGCATCCACCGGCGGGAGCTGGGCGGCTCTGCGGGCGGGATAGACAGTGGCCAAAAAGGTGAGGATCATGGCAGCCGAGGCCACCAGGATGAAATCAAGCGGGCGCATCTCCACCGGGAGGGTGCTGATGAAGTATATCTCCGCTGGAAGAGAGATTATGTTGAAGCTTCTCTGAATCCAGCAGAGAATATAGCCGAAAATGGTTCCCAGGATTATTCCAATCGCCCCCACCACCAATCCCTCGAACATGAAGATCTTCATTATGCTTGAATTGGTGCTGCCCATGGATTTCAAGACCCCGATGTCCTTTCGCTTCTCTATCACCACCATGATCAGGGTGCTTATGATGTTGAAGGCGGCAACCGCTACGATTAGGCTGAGAACGATGAACATGGCATACTTCTCCAACTGCATCCAGGAGAAGAGGTTCTTGTGCATGTGCATCCAGTCGAGAGCATAGTAGTGATAGCCTAACTTCTCCTCAAGCTGCTCTGCCACCTTCCCGGCCTGGTACAAATTGTCCAGCTTGACGTGAAGCCCGGTCACCCTGGTTCCGAGATTGAAGAGTTTCTGGGCGGTCGGAAGAGAGATGTAGGCCATGGAAGCGTCGTACTCATACATTCCGGTCTCGAATATCCCTCTCAGCTTGAGTTTCGACGCCTTAGGCTGACTCCAACCGGTTGTCAACGAGCCCTCCTTCAGGCTGAACAGAACGACGTTGTCACCCAGCTCCACCCCCAGCCTGTCCGCCAGCGTGGCACCCAAGAGGATTCCGGGAAGCCCGTCTTCATCCTCATCCAACTCCAAGCTTCCCACTTTGAGATTTCTCTCCACATCGGTCACCAGCCTCTCCTTCTCCGGGTAGATGCCCCTGACCACGATACCGTCACTCCCCGTTTTGGAGGCAATGGCAGCCTTATAATAGATGTACGGGGCCACATTCTCCACGTGCCTCACTTTCCTAATCTCAGGAATGAGTTCCTCGTAATTGTCGATTCCCTCCTCGTAGGTGGAGAAGACGCTGACATGTGCGGTTGTGCCGATGATGCGGGAGCGAACCTCCTTTTCGAATCCGTTCATCATGGAGAGAATGAAATCTAAGGCGGTCACCCCGATTAGCACTCCGCCAATGGAGATCAGGGTGATGACCGAGACGAACTTGGTTTTCCGCTTGGACCTTAAGTACCTTTTGGCTATGAAGAATTCGTACGACATGACAGTCAAATTAAAAGAGCAAAATGAAAAGTTCAAAATTGCAGTTTAAAATTCAAAATCATACTTTTCGTTTTCCTTTCAAAGTCAGGATGCTGGCGGCCAGGACGTTCGCTAGCTCATTGGTTTCTGTCAACAAGGTGTCGGTTGGTTTCCTTTCTGCCTTACCTGAATCCCGTAGTAGCGCCAGCCAGAACTTGGTTTCATTTGCTGATTTTAGTGAATGATTAAGAAAGTTGGTGAATTCCTTTTTGGAACTGGAGGCTTGGGCCTCTATTATGTTAGCTCCGATGCTAGTCGCACTCCGCAGGAGCTGTCGGGCCATGACTTGCACGGATAAATCCTTCTGATTCAATTGGTCCTCAAAGTTGACCGTGTCCAAAGCGTATTGAAAAGCTCTCTTCTTGATGTCTGTTTTGAATTTTGAACTGTCCGCAGGATCCAAATTCGGACAATTTTTCATTTTGCTCTTTCATTTTTGAATTCAACGCTCTGCCGTTAACTGCTTGCTATCCTATCCCACAATATCTTCTTAATCATCTCCGGTTTGGATTGGGCCACGCTTCCGCCAGTGAAGGGCCGATCGCAGTTCCTGCATATGTTGATCTCCTGTGGCCTTTTGTTCACCAGCGCCTTCCTCAGGGATTTCATCTTTTGATTGTTCCAGATGCCAATGATGTCTTGTTCGCCATCGACTTTTCCCAGCACGTATTCCGATGCAAAATCCCTGCAGCAGGCCACCACCTCACCCCTCCAGGTGATAACGAAGATGGACCACGGATGTGTGCAAAGCTTGTATTTTTTGTCCCTGACTTGAGCCGGGGCTATCTTTGGCTCGATATTTCCGGTCCATCGGTGGACCTTGAGCTGCGAAAACCTGTCCACCGGCAGGTTCTTGAACAAGTCCCTCAGATCGGAGAGTGACTTTTCTCTCTGGTTGGGCAAGTTTAGGACGATGGTTGACATATCGCGAATCTCGATTCTGGGATACCTCTCTTTTGCCTGCTTCCTAGATGCGAGAAGGTTCTTCAGGTTTGAGTAGACTGTCTCCCAGCAGCCTCCTGCCCTGTGCATTTCGTAGATCTCCTGGCTCGGAGAGAAGTCTACGGTGAGGGAAAATTTCCCTGAATTCAAGAGACTCTCAGTCCTCTCTTTGGAGAATAAGGAACCATTAGACGAGAAACTGGGGATGAAACCATATTCGTTTGAGAGTGAGATAAACCTCTCCAACTCAGGATGCATAAGAGGTTCGCCGGTACCGGTGAGATAGACCTGTGATACAGGTTTCAGCTTTGAGATCTTTCTTAGGATGTACTCGAACAGATCGATGGTCATCCGGCCCTTCTTGAGATGTCCCTCGGTGGGGTTGCTCTGGGGACAGTAATTGCACTGGTAGTTGCAGACATTGGTAGCTTCGATTGAATA
>JBAUFO010000133.1:0-30717 GCA_049679185.1 Candidatus Zixiibacteriota bacterium | reverse complement strand
AATGGAGCAGAATTCGCAATCGTATGGGCATCCGCGCGACGCTTCAATTCCGAAGGCAAAAGGGGCATAGCTTTTGTGTGCAGGCCTGGCATAGAGGTCTCGCCGCGGCCGCGGCAAGCCTTTGAGATCCGTCGCTTTGTCGGCACGATAGAGTTTTTGCATCTGTCCGCAAGAGGCGTCGGAGACAAGTCGACTCCATACCCCCTCCGCTTCTCCTGCCACTACGGCATCTGCATGCTCTAAAGCTTCTCCAGGCAGTGTACTGGGATGGATTCCACCCATCACCACCTTCACGCCGCGCAGGCGGTAGCGATCGGCTAAATGGTAGGCTCTCGGCACCAGATCGGTCATCACAGTGATTCCCACCAGATCTACATCCTCGTCTGTCTCATCCGGCGCGAAAGTCTCATCGACCATGGTAACGGTATGACCAGTCGGGGTAAGTGCGGCCAGAAGCGGCAGGCTTACTCTCTGGATCTTGAAAGTCTCTGCACTGGAGATGCTGCTTTCCGCGGGGTCGTGCGGCGCTATGAGTTTTATCTTCATTTTGCCGTCCTCTGGATAGGGGTAAGAATCCGATCCTGGTGAGAAGCCCCGGTAAAGGGGCTTCTCACAGGAATAACAAGATCACTTTATCAGACTCATCTTCTTAGTCTGAACGAATTCGCCTGCCTGCAGCCGGTAGAAGTATATGCCGCTAGACACCTTCTTCCCGTTCTCATCTCGACCATCCCAGATCACCGTATTGGCTCCGGCGCTTCGATACTCGTCTGCCAGAACCCTGATCCGGCGCCCAAGCATGTCGTAGATGGTGACCCTGACATCCGTCGCCTGAGGTAGGCTGTACGTTATCTGAGTTTCCGGATTGAAGGGATTGGGATAGTTCTGGTGAAGCTCAAATCCCTGGGGCACCATTTTACTTGCCTCAGAGGATCCTAAAGCAGGATAAAAGCTCAAGATCGACTCCTCCAACTTGCCGGCCAGATAGTACAGTTTGCCTGCTGACTCAGACGAGATGTGTTTTCCGGATTGTGCTGTGAGGTGGTCTCTGAAAGTCTCGAGGCTCTCCAAGGCCTCATCGTATTCCCCAGCCTGCAGGTGAGAACAGACCGCGCCTAACTGCTTGATCAGGCTATTACCGATTCCATGGTTGTCGATCGAGCCGTTCTCCAGGAAAAGGGCAACCGCCTCTGAGAGGGCCGTGGTTCCCTCAACCGGATCAGATAGCCCAGACAGGTCAATCACCCTCCCCTGACCATAGTAGGCAACCGGCGAATTGAGAGTCAGGAAATCTCTGACAACGTCGTATACAAAGAAACCGGTTTCGGAGAGATTGTCGACCTGAAATCCGGGAATCTGGGCAAGAAAAGGGACCACCCCATCAGGAGCCGTCACCGAGTAGGTCGCAAAGGGATCCAGCGGTTGGCCATTGACCGTGATGGTCGAGTAGTCGACCCTGGAGCCGGGGGGACTGGCCAGATTGTAGACGTAGGAGAGATTCGAGCCGTGCAGAAAGAAATCCTCCACGTAGGGAAGATTGTAGACCGAGAACTCCAGACCGGCCATGAGCGACATCCCGTTGGTCTCGAATGTGACCAGCTTCAATCCCAGGCCGGAGACCTCGTCGAAACCGTACGGCACCGCCTGAAATACATCCGCACCCTTGATGTCTCCCTGATAGACTGTCTGGGATTGGAAGCCCTGGGGCTGTATGGCGATGTCGGTCCCGGTCAGATCTCTGAAGGCGTCGGAGATCAAATTCCCCAGGGCATTATCCTTGAACAGTCCTTCCCCCAGGGGCTTTTCGAGGTTGACTGCGGCCTGGGCAATCACGTCCGTATACACCGGTCCGAACCTGGGGTCCGTTTCGACACCAAGGACGAGGTTGTCGATCATTGCGGCCAGGGTGGGCTCCTCCGGGACTGACGAGTCCACCGATAAGAGTTCGTAGTCCCAGTTCTGGACAGCCCCGCCATTCGTAACAAGGCTCAGCTTACCCAGGTATCTCCCGAATTCTCCTGCCTGAACCAGCAGAGAATTTCCGATCTGAATGGGCGACTCGGTGGCAGTATGAGAATGCCCTCCCACAATGACGTCGATCCCGGTAACAGAGTATGCTACCATTTGCTCAACGTCGATGCCGAGGTGGGAGAGGAGAATCACCAGATCACAATCGTGTCCGATTCTCAATGTATCGACCCAGTCCTGGGCACTGGACAAAGGCGGGAGTACGACCACAGGTGAAGGATTAGCCATTTGGTTGGTCAATTCGGTCAAAAGGCTGAATATGCCGACCTTTACGTCACCGTACTCTTTGACGGTGTAGGGCTTCACGAAATACCCTAACTCCGGGTCGCCGGAGATGTCCAGGTTAGCACAGAGCACCGGAAATCCCTCGCCGGGAAATCCTGCTTCGTTGAGCACATACTTGAAAGTGGAAGGGTAAAGATCGAATTCGTGATTCCCGACTGCCAGCGCATCATACCCCAGGCCCTTCATGATTTCAAGCTCTGCTACGCTGAGGTACTTTTGAAACATAAAGTCGCCTATAAAAAGATCGCCAGCGTGGAGAAGCAGAACGTTTGGCTCGATCATCCTGTTCATGCCCACCAGCGTGGCGATTCTGGCCATTCCGCCCCAGATCCAGTTCCCTTGGGCGTCTTTAGGACCGTAGGGCAGAAGATGGGAGTGGGTGTCATTGACATGCAGGATGGTCAACGTATCCACCTGAGCTTCAACCGGCGAGCATGCTCCCAGGAACCCGACAATGCCGACTAACACTATTAGCTTTTTCATCTTTTTCCTCCTTCACATTTGATGAGTGAATGTTTCCCGAATAGAATCCCCGCCCCAAAGCCTAAGCTCTTTCTGCTATCACCTCCTTTCCGCTCCATCTTCTTACACTCTCCTGTTCAAAAGGACTCTTCCGGAGAATCCGTTAAAAGCGAGCCCTATTTTCTGAAGAACCTGTAATTCAACCTCACGGAAAATGCTCTTTCTTCAATGCCATCGGGGGAATGTTCCCCTTCGGTTTCACCTGAGCGGTAGACGGAATGCACAGACCATCGGGGAGACAGCTTGACCCCGACTTTGAATAACAAGGAGCCTTTGTCAAAGGGCCTGTCGCCGCTGCCGCCGGCCCACAAAGAGACACAGGGGATGGCCTCAGTCCCGAGACCATAGTTGAGATACCCTCCGCCGGAGATCAGTGGCACGTTTTCCAGGTGACTGAGTGAGGCATAGACGGTCTTGGGATCGCCCAGACGCACGTGGCAACTTAGAAGGGATTTCGCAATATACTTGTGATCGGCGTAATCCTCGGGCTTGGAGGAAGGGTAATAGATGCCGTCAGTGGCGAAGAAGGCTCCGAGGCCAAGACCCACGGCACGCCTCTCCAGGGAGAAATGGGGATTGAAGATATAGCTCGTCTTGGACTCTAACTTGAATGAGCTGTGATCCTGGCTGATGTACTTCGCCCGTTTGTCCGAGACGTAGCCCGTCCGAAGTCCCAGCCGGAAGGTCTTGGATAACTGGGTTTCAATTCCAAAGCCGGCGTCATGAAAGCTTATTTTCTTGCGGTGCTCGACGTATCGCCAATCTCCTCCGTCACAACCGAATCCTGGACTGTAGTGACGGGTATAGTAGCGGCCGGCATAGGAGCCTGCTCCAGCTCCAAAGGTCACATCCGTGAAGAGCGAGTCGGAATGCTTGTTCTGTACCCCTACAACTAAGGGCAGAAAGAACAAGATCGCGCTAAAGCTTCGAGCCATTTTCATTCTTGTGCCTCCTTTCTCAGAACTTGGCTCCAAAAAGATTAACCGTATAGTCACTTGAACCGGACGAATGGTGGGAGATGTTCGCCTGAGGAAGAGCCACACTCAATCGACCTTGCTCCAAGTTCAACAGTGCCCCGGATGACATCTCCAACTTTCTCTTTCTGGACTGATTGAAAAACAGAGTTGCCCCACCAGCTTGCGCAGAGGTAAGGACGATGGCCGAAGCCCAAGCTGATTCGTACTCTGAGGCGCTTGCCATTCCATATGCAAACAGACCGCCGACTACAGTTCCGACGAGACTTCCAACAAAACTCGCCCAGTAAGACCCTTTCTCTCCACCGGTGTTTCCTGCCAGGGTAACCCCTGCGGCACAGCCGACATTCGAGCCAACTAGATATCCGACTGCTGCGCCGACAAAACCACCCACATCGAAATCGAGCCATCCGGAGCTTTCTTCATGGCCTATACCATACCCTATGCCTGCCAAGCCAGCTCCAGTTAACACAGCCCCGATCCCTCCCGCCAGAAACTCCCCCGCCACCTTGCCCGGCTTCGCCGGGCCCGGATCCACATAGATGAAGTGTGTCTTGGCCTTCGCCTGCAGAGACAGCGCTTTTAAGGAATCACCTGAAAGAGTGTTGCCTGAGAAGACCGACTGGCTATCCTCAGCCAGAGCATACTCAACTCCTCCTGCCAACAGGATCACTCCGAATCCCGCCAAAAGAACGATTAGGTTTTTTATCTCTCCTCCTTGTTTAACTGTTTTCGCCAAAGAGGAATTGCAACAGATGTGCCGGTAAGAGGAAATGGCAGAAGAAAGGAGATGAAATCGGCTAATCCTTTAAAAACAAGGAAGATAGAAGAAGCTTGATCTTTGGGTGTATATCTCAGTGAAGCGGTCTCACGAGGAAACTGTTATGGAAGAGTAGACAGGGGTGTTAGATTTACGATAACCTGATCTGCCTGGGAGATTCTGGGAAGAGCGCCTACTCGACCCAACCTGGATTTGTCGGGGAAGTCAGTTTGGTGGGTCCGGTGCCCTGCGCACCTGACAGATAACAAGTGCGAGGAGCATCAGCCTCCTTGTGTCTACAGGCTTCCGCCTATCTCCAGATCCTTGATGAGCTTATTCAGATAAGTCCTTTGGATCCCTAGTATCTTTGCGGCTTGAGACTGATTGCTTTGAGTCAATGAGAGGGTCTGAGAGATAAATTCCCTTTTGAACTTCTTTATCGCATCTTCCAGCGCGATTCCGGGCGAGATACCCTCTTTACCTCTTTGACCCAATTGGGGCGGCAAAAGGTCCGACGTGATCGTGTCCGACGGCGCCAGGACCACGGCCCTTTCCAGAGCGTTTTGCAGCTCCCTTATGTTCCCGGGCCAGCTGTAGCTTGAGAATTTCTCCAGGGCAGCCGGGTCTATGGAGCTTATCCTCCTCTGCATCTCCCGGTTGAACTTCTCCAGAAAGTGCCCGGCCAGGACAGGGATATCCTCTTTTCTCTTGCGCAGAGGAGGAAGCGTTATGGATATGACGTTCAAACGAAAGAAAAGATCCTCTCTAAACTTCTTCTCCTCCACTCGCTGGGTTAGGTCCCGGTTGGTGGCGGCGATGATCCTGACGTCAACCTTCAACGGGTGAGTTCCCCCAACTCTTTCGAATTCACCCGACTCCAGGAAATGCAAAAACTTGGTCTGAATCACCGGGGTGATGTCTCCGATCTCATCCAAGAAGACGGTTCCGGTGTGGGCGGTCTCCAATCTCCCTTTCTTCCTCTGATATGCCCCGGTAAAAGCACCTTTCTCGTGTCCGAAAAGATCGCTCTCCAAGAGTTGCTCTGACAGAGCCACACAATTGACATAAACAAACGGTTTGCTCTTCCGCGGACTAAGGTCATGAATCGCCCGGGCCAATACCTGTTTGCCGGTGCCGCTTTCTCCCTGGATCAAAATGGTGGATTTGGCCTGGGCCACTTTCGAGGCCAGCTCCCTGATCTTTTTCATCTCGCTGCTTTTGCCCCAGACCATATCGTAATGGCTGCCTATTTCCTCTTTCAGGTAGGCCCTTTCCGTAACCAGGTTTTTTCGTTCCAGGGCCTTCTCGATGGTCAAAAGGATGTGCTCCGGCTCGCAGGGTTTGGGGATGAAATCAAAGGCTCCCATTTTGATGGCCTCCACGGCCTTCTCGATGGTAGCGAAGGCGGTCATCATTATCACCAGCACCTCGGGCTCTTCCTTTTTCAAGCGATCCAGGGTCGCTATGCCATCCAGCTTTGGCATCATCAGGTCGAGCAGCACCAGATCCGCGCCTTCCTTTCTGAATATGTCCAGACCTTCCTCACCATCCTCAGCCGTTGAGATCCTGTATTTGTGGAATCTCAATCTTTCCGCCAGGAGAGTTCTTATCTGGGGATCATCATCCACGATTAAAATCTTCTCCCGCGACATGATCTTACCTCTCTTTTAGGTTAGCCTTGCGGTAGGGTAAAGCTGAACCTGGCGCCTTTATCCTTGCCGGAGACCGGGCTCTCCACCTTTACCTCACCTCCGTGGAGATGTACCAGGTTCTTCACGATATCCAGGCCTATGCCTGAGCCATTCTTTTCCAGATCGCCCGCATCAGCGGTCTTATGGAACCTCTCGAAAATTTCCTTCAATTCCTCACTCGCGATCCCCGCTCCGTCGTCCGTGACCGAGAGCTGCACGGACCTCTCATCCTCCAACACCTTTGCTGAGACCCAGATTTTGCCTCCGGTAGCGGTGTATTTTATGGCATTATCCAGCAGATTGAGGAGTATCTGCAGCAGGCAATGTCTGTCTGCAGAGACGAACACATCCTCCAGCCCCTCCATGACCAGATTGATGCCCTTCTTTTCAGCAAGGACTCTCACCATGCCGCAGGCTTTATCCACCGTCTGGTCTAACGCGAACTTCTCTCTGTTCAGAGTTATTCTGCCGGATTGGCTCATGGTCAAGGTCAGAAGATTATCTATGGTTCGGGAGACGTGCAGAGCACTCTCCTGAATCATCAGAAGGTGTTTTCGGCTCCCTTCGGAAAGTTCCCCGCATACCCCTTGAAGCATGTTTGCCACCGAGAATCTGATGCCGGTCAGAGGGGTCCTCAAGTCGTGTGACACATTGGAGATGAAGTCAGTCTTTAGCTTGTTTAACTCCTCCAGCTTTTCCTTCTCCAGGTGTTCGACCGCCATCCTTTGTCTCATTCTTGCGTTTTGCAGAGAGCGCGCTACCTCCTGCACCATCAAAGAGACCAGTTCCACGTCCTCAGCAGAATACCGAGCTTCCGATTTCTTCTCGCCGATTAAGAGCAAGCCCAAGGCTTCTTCCTTTTCTACCAGGGGAAGAGATAAAGTGATTCCGGTCTTCTTCAGAATCGGGGTCTCCGGGAGAAGCGGGAATTCCTCAAGCGCGATTGAGCCTTTGGAGCCTCGGACCTGTCCTCCTTCGAGCAAGTCCGGTAGGAATCTACCTCGCCTCCCATCAAGTTCCCCTGTCTCCTCCTCAGAGAAGCCGATAGACCGAGCTATGGCGAACTCCTGCGATTCATCTACCCTCAGGATAATCAGGATTCGTTTGGATGCTAACAACTGATCGATTCTCCTCAAGAGCAGGTCGAGAAGCTGATCCTGGGTGTAAGCGTCGTTTACCTCCCTGCTGAACTTCTGAATGGCCTGCCGGTAATCATATCTCACCCGGTAAAAGGTCTTATCCACAAAAAGCCTTATTCTGTTCTTGGCGGGTGTGAAAAGCACCGCGGCTGCCAGCGTGGCCAAGATCGGGAACAGGCTCCCCTCATAACCGGTAAGCTGGTGAAGTACGCTGCCCAGAAATCCAACCACAAGAAGGTAAATGCCCAGAATGAATCCGGTCAGCAGAGAATAGACCAAGCTGCGGTTGATGACCACATCTATGTTCATGGTCTGGTATTTGAGGATGGAGAAAGCGAACGAGACCGGGATCAGGAGCACAAAGAGAGATTTGACCACCTCCGGAATGAGTACCCTGCCCATCAGGACGTCCGGAAGAGTGTGCAAGAAGATGAAGGGGAAGGTTCCCACGGCAATTCCCCAGAAGATCCATTTGATCTTTCTCTTCTCCTCCAGAAATACCGATCTTTTGTAGGTCCGGTACAACACGGAGAGACCCAGGAGCACGTACAGAACCAGATATATCCGAAAGATCAGGAAAAGCGTGCTGTAAGCGCGGAACAGCGGTAATGAATTACCGGAGACGGACCTCCAATAAAACGCGCCCATCAGAGCTATGAGAGCCAGACTGGGGAGGTACCCAGAGTAGATTAGAGGTCTGCTCCGCGCTGATACTGGCTCCTCCCGGGGGAAGATCATGGAGAAATGAAAAAACAGTGCCGGGAGAAGAGTATAGGCAACTATCTGAAAGGAGGGCAGTATGAAACTTATTTGTCTGGGGCCGAAGGGAAAACCTGCACGGGGAATGAGCACGGCCAGAGAGACGGACAAGGAGGAGAATAAGAAGACCTTGACTACTTGGCCTTCGGGCTTCTTGATGAAAACGAACACCCCCATGAACCATACAAAAAGACCGGCCAGGAGATTGACCACCAGGAACAACCAGCCGTACTTCCGCTCCAGGGGAACCGTTAGGTTGAGCCTCTCTCCGTCTCTGCGGACGGTGAGGCTGACCGGGTCGTCCACTGTCTTCTGCTGCACGTAGAAGTCCACGTCTCCCTCAGTCCGGACCGGATTCCTGTCGATCTCCAGGATGAAGTCCCGCTCTTTCAGGCCGGACCTCTCCGCCCTACCGGCGGTCTCAAGTTTGACCACGCGAACTTGCCCTTGGGCTTGCTTCAGACCGGCCCCTATTGCGGGCAGCTCGCTCAGTCTGATCGTACCCCAGAATCCTATCAACAGAAAAAGGAAGGCTACCAGAAGGAGAATGGGTGCAGGTTTTGTAGCCTTGTCGCTCATATCTTGGTCGGTGTGATAGTGGCCCGGTTAAGTTGTGCCAAAAACATATGAAACTCCGGAACAGACACTCTTTGGTTACCTTGGAAGCGCTATGGGTCGATTCGTAAGTAAGTTCCAATTCCGGGGACTGTCAAGGGAAATATGCTGCAAGGCTGATTCTGAAAGGGAGTCCGGGCCGAGGGATCGACCGCAGGAAGCATGGAATCCGAGTTACGAGGGACCTGAACGCGGAAATGGGCGAGATAGAAGATCTGGAAAAGACAGGAGAAGACCCACGCAAGGGCGATGAGGTGGGCAGACTTCACTCCTGATCTGGGCTTTGACCTTGACAAGGGCGCAGGGTCAATCTATCTTGTTCGTGCAAGACGAGACCAAACAACGCGAGGGAGGTGAGAAGCTATGCCGATCTATGTGTCGCTGTTCAAATCCACAGCTGAAGGGACAAAGGGTCTGAAGGAAACCAAACGCTACCTTGACGAGGGTGAAAAAGACGTGCAGGAAGCTGGCGGAAAGATTCTGGCTGCCTATGCCCTCATGGGCCGATACGACTATATCTACATAACCGAGTTCCCGGATCAAAGATCAGCCCTGAAGGCTCTTTTTCGGACTGCCTTGAAGGGGCGAGTAGCGCCGGAGACGTTGGTTGCCATACCGCTGGAGGAGTTCCTGGAATCGGTCAAGGAAGCGTGATCTCAGGAAGAAGACTGCTTAGAGGAATTGAGAAAGCTGAATTGAAGCCCCGGGAGGAACCACAAGCGCCCTGGGGAGCCGGGGAAAGGAATGCTTTAGACAACCTGAAGTGGAGGGCTGAAGAGATATGAAGATCAGGTCTTATGCCAGAGGCGACGTTGCGATTCTGGAGCCGATAGGTAAACTCCTCGGTGGAGCGGACGTGGGGGAACTGGATGAGAAGCTCTATGCTCTCTTTGAGAAAGGGAACAAGAAGGTAATTGTGGACTTGGGGAAGACTCCCTGGATTTACTCCTCTTCGATCAGCATTCTCATCCATCATTACACTAAGTTGTGCCGCATCGGCGGCAATCTCAAGTTAGCCAATCTCACAAAAAAGACTCTCCATATCCTTTCTATGACCAAGCTGACTTTGGTGTTCGAGGTGTATGACACCTTGGAGGCGGCCTTGGAGAGTTTCAAAGAGTGAGTGCCGCGAGCGCCCTGGGGAGCCGGGGAAGGAACCGTGTGAGGACTCGGGGGCCAGAAAAAAGTCAAGCAAAGGAGGTTCCAAATGGCTGAAGCAGTACGAAAGATTGAGTATTTCTACGCGACGGTGGAGAACAAACCCGGGGAGGGAAGCCGACTGTTGCAGCATTTCAGTGAAAAGGGTGTCAATCTGCTTGCGTTCACTGCCTTTCCCCTTGGCCAGGGCCGATCCCAACTTGATTTTCTCCCTGAGAGTACTGAAAAGCTACAAGAGGCAGCCACAGATGCAGGCGTATACTTGGTTGGCCCCAAGAAGGCATTCTTGATCCAAGGAGATGACAGAGTGGGAGCACTCGTCGAACACCATCTGAGACTCTCCAGTGCCGGAATCAATGTTTACGCTGCTAATGGTGTAAGCGGAGGCAGCGGTAAGTTTGGCTATGTACTGTGGGTCAAGCCGGAGGATTTCGAGAAAGCTGCCCGGGCGTTGGGAGTCTAGTGTATCTCGTCATCAGAAACTGGACACATTTGGGTAAGGGGTGAGAGACAGGGCGGCGATGGCAACGGAGACGGGTTCATCGACCGTGGCGACGTGGTCTACTTGATCAATTACCTGTTCAGGGAAGGCCCCCCATCAGACTCTCGACCACAAAAGAATATTCTCATGCCAGGAAATCGGCCGAATCTCTTTTGAGGTTCGGCTTTTTTCTTCCGCTACAACGGACGCAGGTCGGCACTGGGTTGTTTCACAACGTGCTTGTCGTTCAAACGTATACTTTACTGAATGAGGGAGGTTAGCCGTGCGTTCCTACAGAAAGCGCTTCCGAGTTGGGCACTTGTGGTACTGGATAGTTGGCTTCATTGCGTTTCTCTGGGTTTTGCTCAGGAGCGGGACAAATCCGAAGCGGCTAACTTATCCCTGCCAGCGGGCGGCGATGCCCATTGCTGCCAACTGGGTTTTGGCAGTCATAGCATTTGCCGTCGGGAGCCTGTTTCTAAGAAAATTCGCGAGGCTTTCCGGCATCGTAGTTCTGATAGTGGGAGTTGTTTGGTTCACGGGTACATTGCCTGAACTTACCAGATCCAAGGTAAACTCCATAAATTCACTGCCCGTATGGGAAGTTGACGACCCCACATCAACCGTCTTTGTGATGGATTCCCTTCCGCCGACATCCGGATCACTCGCCGCCGGTGACACGTCCGTTCCCGACGAGTACCTCCCGGATCCCGCGATTGACACCATGCTACTGATGATGGAGACGCAAGGTATTTTCCTGCATCAGACAACCGAGCATCCCTCGGGCATAGTGGGTGCAGATAACATCGTGGTTATCAAGGGCAATTTTCAGTGGAACAGCCGAAACACCACCAGCACCGACCGGGTGAAGGGACTGATATGGCAGATTCTGAACCATCCGGATGGATTCTCGGGCGAGATTCTGGTATGCGATAACACTCAGCAGATCGGAACCGGAATTAACGAAAATGACAACAACTCGGAGGACCCGCTGCAGTCCATCCCGGACGTGGTGAGTACATTCCATGCGAAGGGCTATCCCGTCCATTATCTGGATTGGCGTTACATGTGGGATGTTGTGGCTTCAGAGTATTCCGAAGGCGACTACAATGACGGATATGTTTATGAAAGCCCCACCAAGATTTCGTACCCCAAGTTTCGTACGCCTTCCGGCGACAATTTCGTCTCTCTGCGCTACGGTGTCTGGGATTCGGTTTCTGCCTCATACGATGCATCTCGTCTCTGCATAATCGACTTCCCCGTACTCAAAGCACACAGTTGGGCAGGTGCAACCATTGCCATCAAGAACTGGATAGGCACGCTCACAACTGCGCATGCAGCCGCACGCTACGGCGGCAGCACTCCTATGCATAACACTTATTTCTTCGGGACCTACGCCCTGGTTGCCCGTGTGATGGCGGTGACCTTCCCTCGGCTCACCATTGTCGACGCCGCGTGGACCACGACTTACGGGCCGAACAATCTCTCCTGGGTAGAATACACAAGTATGCTCGCCGCTTCAACCGACCCTGTCGCGTCTTCGTGGTATACGGCAAAGTTCATGCTGACACCTATTGCCCGTTATCCCACTCAGACCGACCCTGACCTGCCGGGCGGCACTTACAACAATATACTGTCGAGATGGACCGCATTCCTCGCTGACTCAGGCGGATTTGCTTGCACAAAGGACTCTTCAGAAATCTCCGTCTATGACAGGTCAGTCTTAGGTCCCGAAAGCATCTACGGCGACGCAAACGGTGACGGCTTGATAGATGTTGGTGACGTAGTCTATTTGGTCAGCTATCTCTACAAAGGCGGTCCTGCCCCCGATCCCTTATGGGTGGGAGACTGCAATTGTGACGGCACAACTAATGTCGGCGATGTAGTCTACCTGGTCACCTATCTCTACCGAGGTGGAGACCCACCTGGCTGTCCATGATCACGCACATTCGCCTGTCAGACACCCAGCCGAATCTCTCAGAGATTCGCTCTATTCTTTCCCTGTGAACTGACTGACAAACTCTCCCCCCCACCTCCTCCGCCACTCCGCAGGAACGTTCTGGATTAAGTCCGGTGGCTCCTCCGCCATCCTCCAAAAGCTCCTGGGACATACAACTCAGAGTACGACGCAGTTATATATCCATCTGGCCGGGTCTGATGTGAAGGAGTGGCATAATAGGTTCTCTCCGGGGGATAGGGTGGGGGGGTAGGCTAGGTGGTGCCAGTAGATGCGAAACCGATGCGTTTTGACCGATCGACGGTGGGCTGATTACCCCAAGGTAAGTCCATGGAGGCGGCCATACCGCTCCCGGGGATCGAGTGCCCTTAAGTTCCGAAGAATCGTGCCGGGAGAGAGATAATCTTGCTCACTTCACTATGGGCGAAGCCTCCCGGTCGAACGGGTTGGTTCTCATGGCTAGTGAAAACAGATAAGGATAGTTGTTCTTCAGATACCTCATGTAATCCAACCATTGGTGAACCAGCTGCGAGTAAACCCGTTTAACATCACCCGCCAGGTGCTGATAATCGCTGTCCGGCAGAGCTTTTAGGTCTTCTCTGTTTCCAAGTTCTTCCGCCAGATGGAACACGGCACGGAGGAGTTCCGTGAAGGATTCGTGTTCCAAAAGATTCGGGTTCTCCAACAGACGCAACAAGAAATCCCGCTTCAGCTCCAGGAACTGTCTCAACTCGTCTAAGCTGAGTCGCCCTATCTCCACCCCATAATTGTAGTTCCTGAGCTTCTCACTTACCATTCCAAAATCCTGTTCAGACCAGTCCTTCCCAACGACAAGCTCCCTTCTGATCTTTCCCAGATCGGGGTCAGAGTTGGAGAAGTAATCCGCCAGATTGGTTCCCACTTCGCTGAAGAAGGTTCCGATGACCATGTTCAGTTTCTCCAGTCGGTTTCTTCTCTCTCTTTCGGTGAGCAGACGGTGGATTATGAGCGTCACGAGCAGCACCTCGAAGAAGACGAAAGCTATGTCCCCGATCAAATAGATGAAAATGTGGTGCGCATCTCTGAAGATCAGATAGTGTATGACGTAAACGATGGCCGCCAGCGCCACAAGGACTGCGCCTAACACAACCTGCCAATGCAAACGTTTCATCTACTATTACTCCTACCGTGATGTATTACTTGCCGGTCTGTCGAGCTTGTTTCCGTTCCCGGCAATATGTCAGGATGACACATGCCCTCTTAAAACAACCTCGTCTATCTACACAAGATGGCTTGCGGCGTGCGGGATGTCAAGAGCAAACCAAGAGAGCATCGTGGCTTGCCATCCGAGCAGGAAGAACATGCGTCAGTCACACCAGAGGGAGTCCGCAAGGTAAGAAACCCAGCAGAGAAGCCTTCGCATGACCGTTCCTTGGACTCTTGGCTGGAAGCCGCCTCCGGCTGAGGTGCAAAATCGCAGTACGTCAGATGCAGGCGATAAGAAGGCTCGAGACAGAAAACGAGAATCTGAAGCAGAGATTCGAGGTTTTGGAGGGCAAGTAGACAGAAGACAGTGCTGTCGGTGTTGAACGTCTGATTCTTCTCAGGCAAATGAAAATGAAAGCGGAAGAGGATTAATCTCTCCACCTTCTATTTGAAAGTCGACCATCAAGCCGATCACCCAACCTCACCCCCCACCTCCTCCGCCGGGACCTTCTGGATCAAGTCCGGTGGCTCCTCTGCCATACTTCAGAAGATCCTGGGGCACACGACTCAGAGTACGACCCAACTTTACATTCATCTCGCTGGCTCTGATGTCAAGGAGTGGCATAGCAGGTTCTCTCCGGGGGATAGACTGAGGGCCTAGATCTCTCAGGATTGCAGGATGCGAAACAGATGCGTGATGAATCTGGATCACCGTCGGGCTTTTGGCCCGAAGGCCCTCTTCTGTTCGATGCGGGAAGGGGCTTTTTATCTCGAGAGTTGTGTGCATGTTGGGTGTCCCCCGACCCGATCCTATGAATCGAGGTTTATTTCCGGCGGTTCAGGGGACATGGCGAGCATCGACGGAACCTCTTACCGTCCCCCTTGTCAGGGGGACCAAGAGGCACGCCTCCTCGTCTCGGCAATAGGAAAACATGCTCCCTGAGGAAGGAGGGGATAAAGGCGGTCGGAAAGGGGGGCTGTCGCCAAGACGAGCGATCAAACGACACCCACGTAAACGCCGTCTATAGTAGGCAAATTATGAGAAAGTCAATTCACAGGGACTTCGATACGATCTTGGAAGGAACTATGATGCGCCTAAAGATGTTTCCACTCTTGATTCTATTCCCAATCCTGGTAATCGGCGGCTGCAACGACGGAAAGAACCGTTCGCCCGGGCGCGGCTCGGGCATGGGAGCAGCCAGGGTGCCCGTAGATGTAGTCGTAATCCAGCCGCAGCTGCTGAATAACATGATATTTACCACAGGAACTCTTTTGGCCAACGAGGAGGTTGCATTGCGGCCTGAAGTCTCGGGAAGAGTCACCGGCATCTCTTTCGCGGAAGGAAGCAGGGTGAAGAAAGGTGAAGTGCTGCTGAGGATCAATGACCGCGAACTGAAAGCGGAGCTTAACCGAAAAGAGTTTGAAGAGACCCAAGCTTCGGACAAAGAGGCTCGAATGCGCCGGCTGCTCGAGGTTAAGGGGATAAGCCAGGAGGAATACGACAGGGCGGCCAATGCTCTGGGAATGATCAGCGCCGAAAAGGAAGTCATCCGGTCCAAGCTTGCCAAGACGGAAATAGTCGCACCCTTTGACGGGATGGTCGGGCTGAGATACGTCAGCGAAGGGAGTTACGTCACCAGCAATATGCTGGTTGCCACCATGCAAGATGTGGACCCTATAAAGGTCGAATTCTCGGTTCCGGAGAAGTATGCGAAGCAGATAAAACAGGGCAGCGAAATCACGGTGCGGGTGGGCGATTCCCAGGAGGAATACCAGGGTTCGGTCTATGCGGCGGAAGTGAAGATAGACCCGGCCACCAGAACCATGAAAGCGCGCGCCAGGATCGCCAATCCCCGCGGAGATCTGATTCCCGGCTCCTTTGCCAAGGTCGATATTACTCTCGAGCAATTGCCAAATGCGATAGTGATTCCCGCAGAATCCATCATCCCGGAGATGAGCGGGGAAAAGGTCTTCATCTGCGTCGACGGCAAAGCCCGCTCGGTTCCGGTTAAAACCGGCATCCGAACCGAAACCGGGGTGCAGATCGTCGAAGGGCTGAATGTGCAGGATACCCTTGTGGTAACGGGTCTGCTTCAGTTGACCGATGACAAGGCCGTTGAGATAAAGAACCTACAGAGCAACTAAAGACAGCTTCCGATGAACCTGCCGTCCATTTGCATCAATCGTCCGGTTTTCTCCATCGTGTTGTCTCTGCTTGTGGTCCTTTTCGGAGTAATCGGTTTCTCTTACCTGGGGGTGCGCGAGTACCCCAACGTCGACCCTCCCGTGGTCACCGTCAGCACCAGTTATACCGGCGCCAACGCCGACGTGATCGAATCGCAGATAACCGATCCTCTGGAGGAATCGATCAACGGCATCGCGGGCATTCGTTCGCTTACTTCCTCCAGCAGTGACGGGAGAAGCAGGATCACGGTCGAATTCGAGCTGGGCGTCGACATGGAGGCGGCGGCCAACGACGTGCGCGACCGCGTATCGAGAGCCGCGCGCGATCTCCCTCCGGACATCGATCCCCCCAGGGTTTCCAAAGCCGACGCGGACGTGAGCCCGATCGTGTTCATGACCGTCTACAGCGACAAGCGCAGCCTGCTGGAACTATCGGCTTTGGCTAGCGACGTTTTGAAGGAGCGGCTGCAGACCATACCCGGCGTGAGCGACGTGGGGATCTGGGGCGAAAAGGAATACGCCATGAAGCTCCTGATCGATCCGGCCCGCATGGCTTCACAAGGGTTGACACCGCTGGACGTAAGAGACGCCCTAAACCGGGGGAACGTCGAGCTGCCCTCCGGCCGCATCGAAGGCTATAATACGGAGCTGTCTATCCGCACGTTCGGCCGGTTGTCCACTCCCGAGGAATTCAATGAGCTCGTCATCAAGGAGTCGGACGGGGCGGTGGTCAGATTCCGTGACGTGGGCCGGGCCGTGCTCGGCGCGGAAAACGAGCGTTCCATCATGCTGGGCAGCCGAGGCCTTCCCATGGTGGCAGTGGTCTTGGTTCCCCAATCGGGAGCGAATCAGATAGCCATCGCCGACGCATTCTATGCCCGTCTGAAGCAGATAGAAAGAGATCTGCCGGAGGACGTCAAGGTCACCGTGGCCATGGACGTCACGACCAGCATCCGCAAGGCCATCAGCGAGGTGGTCGAAACCATTCTGATCGCATTCCTCCTGGTGCTGTTGGTGATTTTCGTTTTCCTGCGCCACTGGCGAACCACCATCATCCCCATGCTGGCCATCCCCATTTCGCTTATCGGCGCCTTCTTCATCATGTACATTGCCGGCTTTTCCATCAACATCCTCACTCTGTTAGCCATCGTGCTCTCCACCGGCATCGTTGTGGACGACGCCATCGTGGTGCTGGAGAACATCTACAAGAGGATTGAGAAAGGCATCAATCCTATGAAAGCCGGATTCGAGGGGTCCAAGGAGATTTACTTTGCGATCATCTCCACCACCATTACGCTGGCCTCCGTCTTCTTGCCCATCATGTTTCTGCAGGGACTTACCGGGCGGCTGTTCAGGGAATTCGGGGTGGTGGTGGCGGGTGCCGTATTGATTTCTGCATTCGTTTCCCTCACGCTGACTCCTATGATGAGCGCAAGGATTTTGCACAGGACCGAGCATGAGAGTAAACTGTTTGAATTGAGCGAAAAGTGGTTCAACCGGCTGGTCTCGGGCTATCACCGAGCTCTGCGCCGGTTCATTTCGAGAAGATGGTTGGCGCCGACGATCATGGGTGTTTCCCTGGCCATGATTTTCGGATTGGGGTCTTTGCTGCGCTCGGAGCTGGCGCCCATGGAAGACAAGAGCAGGTTGATGATCAGATCCACGGCCCCGGAGGGGACGTCGTATGAGGCCATGTACGACTATATGAAGAAGATACTGGCTGTAGCTGACAGGCTTCCGGAGAAGGACCTGATCGTTTCGGTGACTGGGCTTGGGGGCCAGGTCAACAGCGGCTTTGTCAGGATGGGCCTGGTGCCTCCGGCTGCCCGAAAGCGAAGCCAGCAGGAGATTGCCGATGCCCTCAGCCTGGGACTGAGAAGCTATACTTTCGCCAGGACCTATGTGACCCAGGAACAGACCATCGGAGGCGGCCGGGGCAGGCACCTGCCGGTGCAATACGTCATCCAGGCGCCAACCCTGGAGAAACTGAAAGAGGTGTTGCCGGGCTTCATGGATAAGGTTCAAATGGATCCCGTATTCGAGGTGGGGGATTTGGACCTGAAGTTCAATAAGCCGGAATTGACCGTTGAGATCGATCGAGAGCGGGCCCGGGCGCTGGGCGTCACGGTCAGGGACATCGCCCAGACGCTGCAGCTTTTCTTCAGCGGACAGCAATACGGGGATTTCGTGATGAACGGGAAACAGTATCCCGTGATCGTGCAAGCTGACCGGTCTGATCGCGATGAGCCGCTGGATCTAAGCTCCATATACGTTCGCAACAGGCGGGGAGAGTTGATTCAGCTCGACAACATGGTGAATCTCTCCTATCGGAGCAACCCGCCCCAGGTGTATCATTACAACCGTTATGTGTCTGCGACCGTGTCGGCTTCTACGGCGAAGGGCTACACTCTGGGCGACGGGATCAAAGAGATGGATAAGATCGCTTCCGCCACCCTGGACGAATCGTATTCTACCAGTCTGGCCGGAACGGCCAAGGAATATGCGGAAAGCTCGAACACCCTGATCTTTGCATTCCTGCTGGCATTGGTCTTGGTGTATCTGATTCTGTCGGCGCAGTTCGAGAGCTTTCGCGATCCGCTGATCATCATGTTTACGGTGCCTTTGGCGCTGGCCGGGGCGGTTCTGTCGCTGTGGCTGTTCGGACAGACATTGAACATCTTCAGCCAGATAGGCATCATCGCCCTGGTGGGCATCGTGACCAAGAACGGCATCCTGATCGTCGAGTTCGCCAATCAACGCAGAGCCAAAGGATTATCCATCAGGGAGGCGGTGATCGACGCTGCGTCGCAGCGATTTCGACCGATCTTGATGACCAGTCTGGCCACGGCGTTCGGAGTCCTGCCGATCGCGCTGGCATTGGGCGCGGCGGCCAAGAGTCGTCAGTCGATAGGAATTGTGATTATCGGTGGGCTTCTGTTTTCTCTGGGTCTGACGCTGTTTATTATACCGGCACTTTACACGTATCTCTCCAGCCGAAAAAGACACATTGAAGTCCCGGAAGCACAGACAGTCGAACCGAAAAGTGAAGTGGTTCGAGAATGAGGACCAACCAAGTGAAATTTTCCGCAAACGATTAATGCGGGGCCGATCCTGCCTTGGGGCGGGACGACCCGGGCTTGACTGTCAACCATGAGCAACGAGCTACAAACCGCCTTAAAAATGGGCTCCGACGAGACTCGAACTGGCGACCTCCCAAGTTTTCCGAATTTCATGTTTCCAGACGGATTCAATCCCTGACCATGCGGTTATCACGGCGATCCCTCTCACGAATGCACACGCACGTAATTTAGAAAGAAATCATTATTCAAGGACTCAGCCCAATCTCTTCCGAGGCTCGGCTTTTTCTTTCCCTCGTGCCCAAACCAGACTCTCTCCCCCACCTCCTCCGCCACTCCGCAGGAACCTTCTGGATTAAGTCCGGTGGCTCCTCTGCCATCCTTCAGAAGATCCTGGGTCATACCACGCAGAGCACGACTCAACTGTATATCCACCTGGCTGGGTCGGATGTGAAGGAGTGGCACAGTAGGTTCTCTCCGGGGGATAGGGTGGGGGGGTAAATCTATCCTGCCTTTTTCATTGACAACAACAGAGTCTTCGGTTTTATTGGAGATAAACGCACAGGCTTTTGAGAAAAGGGCAAAATGATAGACAAAACAATATCTCATTATAAAATCTTGGAGAAATTGGGTGAAGGTGGCATGGTTGTGGTGTACCTGGCAGAAGATACCAAACTCGATCGTCGTGTGGCTTTGAAATTCCTACCGATACCTCTGTGCCAGGACGATGAATAGCGGAAGCGTTTCTGGCGGCCCGGACGAAGGGGGTTTCCAGGGCGATCCTCGCTGGCTCTTCAGGGCATTAACTATGGAGGGAGTAATGAACATCTGCAGGATTGGGAGTCCAAAGAGAAGGCTCAAGAAAAACCCACCTAACAGGATGCTCGGGCCGAGGGAAACCTTCTTCTTGATTAGAAGGAGGATGAGAAGGAATACCAGAAGTAACTTTACCAGCTCGAACATGGACCACTCCCAGAAGACCCCTAATTTTAACCAATCCCACGCTAAAATCAATTGATTCCTTTGCGTGAAGGCGCAAGATGAAGGTGCCACACCTGCGGTCGCGATGAGACCCTTGTTCAGTGATTCAAAGAGTATGGCTAAAAGGAGATTGAAAAGGAAAAGGTGTGGCTGTTTCCCAGGACACCCTGGGGAACGAAAGCGTAGTCTATCTTGTAGATCTGATTCTTTGTAGTCAGAAGACCCAGTCCGAAACTTAAGCCCGGGGCGTCTCGCGACCCCGAACCGTCTTTATACCCTATTCTACCGGCCATCGTGTTCTTGTAGACGTACTCTATTCCCGAGTGCAGGCAGGTTTTGTCGTCGGCTGGGAAGGAAACGTCCACTCCAAGATTTGCCGGATTACCTGCCAGGCTGCGGCGATAAGACGCGCCCAACTTGAAGACCGTGGGCAGCCCGAACGACTCCTCCACGAAAGCAATGTCTCCGCCCCAGTTCTGGACTACACCGCCCAAGAAGAGATTCTGTACAGGGGTCTGGTACAGACATCCAAGGTCAAAGGCCAAACCATATGCGTTCCGGTCCTCGATTCTTTCATCGATGCCCTTGATGCTTCCCCCAACGAGCAGGCCACTGGTTATTTCTCGTCCGAAGCCAAGGGTGATCGCCATGTCGCTGGCCGAGAAATCTGAGGTCGGCTCTCCATACTGGTCTCTTCCTTGGAGCTTGTCCATATGCAGGTAAGAGATGCTGAAGCCAACCACTCCCCGCTTCTTGACGGGCTGGGCCATGGCCAAGTACTCGTAAGCGATGTCCTGCAGCCAGGCCAGGTGCATGAAACTAAGCTCCGTCCCGCTGACGCTGGCCAACCCGGCCGGATTCCAGTAGATCGCGCTGGCGTCATCGGCCAGCCCGACAAAGGCACCCCCCATGGCGACGGCACGCCCGCCCAATCCGAGCTTCAGGAACTGGGCGCTGCGCGTGCCCGCGTCTCCCTCTCCCGCGAGAGACTCAGATGTGCCCCAGCCGCTCAGCACCCCCACAAAGGCGGCCGTAATGAGAATTCTTCTTATCATCTTCTCTTCCACCTCAATGGATCACCGCAAACTTGGAGATCTTCTCATGTCCCTGATTATCTGTAACCCTGTATATGTAAACGCCACTGGCCAATTTCCTCCCTTGAGAATTGGTCACGTCCCAAGACGTCATTCCGTCGCCGTCGGCCTCCTCCAAGGTGCGCACCCTTTCGCCCGCTATGGTGAATATCTCTATCCTGGCGTAAGTGGTCAGTCCGTCGAACGTCATGTGCGTGTGTCCCTGGTACGGTTTAAACGGATTCGGGAAGACGGATGCCTCAGTCAAGTCCCATGTTGTCGCAGCCGGATCTTGGTGTTGCTTGACGAACTCCTCCAGATCGCTTATAGCCTGATGCAGGATCTGCGTGGCGATGTCCTCTTTAGCGAAATATAGGGGAAAATCGAAATAGATAAGGGCGAAGCCCTCGGTGAAATGCCTCAGGGCTACCGCCTTTCCGTTCGAGGCAGAGCTGTCATAAGCAGAGACAAAAGTGTAAATTACCTCGGAACTATCAGAAGGCCAGAAGTATCCAACTCCGGGGAGCTTTCCTTCCGGGACGTAGCCATAAGGGTCACAGGCGTGGTTTACCCTAAAGGTGTCCAAGTCGACCATTTGCGGATAACCATCCACATGCGAAGTTACCTGGGCACCCGTGAACTCTTCGGCCTTCCTTCCCCGCTGCTGATCCGAGGGTATATAGGCCGAATCGATACCAAGACAGTCAAGTCTGAAGTCTCCAGGGGCGAATTGCCAGAATTCCTGTTCCCGCCAGTTCCATTCGTTCCTCAGGAGATTTTTTCTTCCTTCCACCAGGAGTGCTCCTCCCGCACTCAGATACTGTTCCAGCATGCCGAAGGCATCTGTGATACCTACACCGCCGCCCGATCTTTCGTCAAGCGAGTGTATGATTGTGATGGGATGGTGACTCAACTCAAGCAACTTCGTGGGGAACCAGTCGTGACGCTGAACATAGGAATAATCGAACGCCTCCAATGCCCTTTGGTAAAAGGCATCTATGCTGTCGCCATTCACTCCGTCCGTCACATCCGCTCCCCGGGTCATGTCCACCACCAGCATTCCCTGATCGAAGAGCATGAGGCAGCCCTCCACCTCCGATGAGGGCTCGCCCTCTAAGCTGAAGGTGTCGATCGCAGCCACCCTGTAATGGTAGTCGACTCCAGCCGCTACGTTGGTGTCGGTGTAAACGGTATCCGGGTGGAGCGGGTCCAGAACCCGAAAGGCTTCATCGCTCTCTTTGCGAAAGACCTTATACCCCTCGATGTCAGTGTCAGATGCGGATATGTGCAGCTTGACGTTCTTCTTCCCGCTTCGAACCTTTATCAGAGGCGGATGAGGCCTGCCCACCACCACGCTATCCTGCAACCACTGACCGGGATACTCCTGAGGAAATGGTTCAGACTCCAGGTGGCATCCGTTTACGTTGGTTGCGGTGTAATAGTAACGTGCTCCCTCCGTCAGATCGAAGTCCGTGAAGCTGGCCATGTCACTGGAGTCGTAAGGTACTGGGGTGTGGTTGATGGGCTTCAAACCGCTATAGTCGCCGGAGGCCGAGCTGCGGTAGAAGTTACATCCTATGATGTCCTCTGTATTCCATGAGTTCGTGTGGCATCTGAGAGTAACGCTGACGTCAGTAAACTCCAGGACCTCCAACCAGGCTGGCCATACAGGTATGCCGGCGTGCACCCAGGCCCTGTTTCTGGACATGGGGCCTTCCAGGCCGAGTGAATCAACAGCCGTCACCCCGTAGCCATGCTTCAACGTGTCACTTATGGCGGCGTCCACCCAAGTGGTCTCCGGAGCGGAGACCGAGTCGACTACGTCGAAATCGGAATCGTACCACCCGACTGCATCATATATCTTGTACTTGACAATGTCCCCTTCCGGGTTCGGCCTCCAACTCACCAAAACGCTGCAACCATGCCTCAATTCAGCAGCCAAACCCGTGACCGATTGAGGTTGGCCAAGAGCTACTTTCAATTCCGGAGATCTATCGCTCTCTTCGTGCTCAGGGTCCACGTTGGTGGCAGTGTAGTAGTATTGCCCCGGAGCAAGACCGAGATCCAGATACTCGCTGTCGGGTTGAGGAATGGTGTGCGGGTTTATTCTCGCCCCCGGCCGGCCCGACTCATCCGCACGGTATATGTTGTATCCTATGCTTGTCCCCGGGGGCTTTGGTGTCCAGGCCAGGGTTACGCTACTATCGTTCCAGCTTCTGGCGTACAAATCCCGGGGAGGCGAATTGGCTATTTCGGGGTCGTGTGGGTTGAATCCGTGCCTGCCGCTGTTCCAACTGTCGTGCATATACTTGGGCCAGGGCGCCGTGCCGGTGTTGTGAGCTTGATCAAATTCCCATAAGATCAATTTCGAACCATCGTAGATAGTGTAATCCGTAACCAGAACCATGTCCAGCTTCCCGTCTCCGTCGACGTCTGCCATCACCGGGGTGTAGGGAGAGAATGTGGCTAAGTTACTCACGGCGGAGGCATACAGCGGAAAACCACCGATGAGATCCCCTTTCCAGTCCCAGGCAAAAACCCTCTCAAACCCGGTGCCCAGGAAATATCCCGCCCGGGCTATGATATCCGCGGCTCCGTCCCCGTCCACGTCGGTTAATACCGGGCTGCCAAATGTTTCGGATACCGAGGCAAAAACGGTGTCTGCCGAAGTGGTAAACAGAGCAGTCAGTTCGCTTCCTTCCATGTTCTTGATCTTGGTGGCTATCTCGCCAATATCGCTGCCCAGAGCAGACAGAACTCCCCGCTGGGTTTCGGCATCAGGTGTTTTGGCAACCACGAGAATCTCCTCTCGACCCAGCGGCGAGCCGTCCTGGTGCCAGGCATAAATGCAGGCTTCTCCAAGCGTCCACAGGCTGACCACTATCTCCAGGGTTCCATCCCCCTCCAGATCTCCAACAGCGGGGTGATTCCCAAACCACCAGCCGGCTATCAAGCCTTCCAGCACTACCGGATAGCCAGAGGGAAGAGTGCCGTCCTTTTTAAGAGCGGAGACGACATAGCTGTCCTGGTTCATTCCGAAGACCACAATCTCCAAATCCTGAACTCCGTCGACGTCGGCGATGGCGATTCCAAAAACATGAACGAACAGATGGGGATAGTCTCCGGGCTCAAGTAACGGTTCGCCTTGTGCGTCCCACACGTAGATTCCGCCCACACCCTCATAATGGCCGAATTCCCCTGACGTGGGATGCGCCGCTCCGCAGATCACCTCGTTTTCCCCGTCTTTATCCAGATCGGCCACCGCCAGGCAGGGGAAATCCACATCGCCCGCGCTCCCTGCCGTCCGGGCAAAAACTCCACCCGCACCAAAAATTACCGATTCACCATCCCCGCGCCAGGCATAAACCTCTCCCCTATCATTTATGGTTAATACCTCAGGATGTCCATCGTTTTCCAGATCAGCAACTACCGGTGTGGCCAGACCCCAGAATTCATTTCCCCCGGTGTGACAAGGCCTAAACCACTCCTTTGAGCCGGAGAGATACGCATGCATGCCCTGGTCGGAGCAGATTACTATGTCCTCTATTCCGTCTGCATCTAAATCTGCTACGGCCGGAGAAGACTTCATATCTTTGTCAATGTCCTTGTGCCAGTCATCTTCGCGCTTGCCCCGGTGGTCGAAAACCTCTGCCCCTCCCCTCGTTCCAAATCCTGCCGGACCGCCAATTCCAACCACAATCTCATTATATCCATCTCCGTCAATGTCTCCGACGGCGGGAGATAGGGAACCGACAGCCGACAATTCCTGCACCCATCCAGCGGAGGCAATGCTTTGCACCGTGACTCGAACGGTATCAGCATAGGTCTGGCCCTGGTCAGTCTCAACAGACAACCGGATGGAGTAGTCCATTTCGCCCAGAAAACTGACCAGCCAATTGCCCAAGACCCAATCCGCTATCATCCTGGTGGAGGTAGCTATGGGGAACCAATGGGAGGGCGATTCTCCGTATCCGTATTCCAGGGTGTAGCGCGAGAAATCCGGCGTGATAGTATAGCCGTATATCTCGGCGTAACCCCTGATCGTATCTCCCTGAACCGGGGAGGTTATCTTGACGTAAGTCTGGTTAGCAGCGATTACGTGCACCGTCGCCTGGTTTTGGTCTCCCACCGTCAATCTCAGGGTGAAAAAGCCGGTAAGACCGGAAGCGTTCCAGATTCCCAGCGTATCTTTGCTCACCGGGGTATTGGCGCTTCTAATCTCAATCCAGTCCCCGGGTGAGATGCCTTCTCCATATTCTAAAACGTAATTTTCAAAGTTGTCTCCGCTGGCTGTGCCATGGATGGCAACATCCCCTGAGACTACGGCGTTCTCATAAGGATAGTCTATCTTTGCCAACCTACCGGAAAGAAGCTGCAGAGCAGAGTTTAAGTTCACTCTCCCATGGCCGCTGTAGATGTCTTTTCCTGGGGAATAAAGGCTGTCACCGCCGTAGGGGAATATGATATCATCTGCTGATTGCTCAATTATCGCTTTTACCCTCTGGTTGCTTATCCCCGGTGAAGCTGCTAAGATATAAGCGGCTACTCCCACCGCACAGGGAGAGGCCATGCTGGTGCCATTACAAAGATAGTACGCAGAATTCACAATATAGACATTAGGTTCTATCCCGCTTGCTCCCCCCTGAGCATACATATCTGTGTTATCAGCTCTCAGAGAGAGAATATCTTCCCCGGGCGCCACCACCTCTATGTGGTCCCCGTAAGTGGAGAAATGCGTTACCTCATCGTCACTATTAGAAGCCCCCACACTGAATGCCTGCGGAAGAGAAGCAGGATAGAAACGGTCCTCTCCCCCGCTGTTTCCTGCCGCCGCTATCGGCAAGACCCCCCTATCAACGGCATAGTCCAGGGCATCCTCGATGACCCTGGAGGGCAGAGGACCTCCCCAGCTCATATTGATCACATCACACCCCATATCCGCCGCATAAACGATGCTCTTGGCACTCAGGGAGAACAGGGCGTTGGGGAAGGATTTTATGGCCATTATCTTGCAGGGTGTGCTTACGCCGGAGATTCCGATTCCATTGTCTCCTGCCCCAGCCACTATCCCGGCACAGTGTGTTCCGTGTCCATAATAGTCTGTTGGATCATTGTCCTCTTCAATTGATTCCGCTGTGTTTCCCGAAAAATCCCAGCCGTAGAAGTCATCCACGAAGCCATTATGGTCGTCATCTCTGCCGTTATCCGGGATCTCGCCTGGATTGGTCCAGACGTGGTTCGCCAAGTCCGGATGGTCTAAATCCAGCCCTGTATCGATTATCCCAACCAACGGTACGGTTCTCTCATCATCTCTTTCAAACGCCTCCAAGGCGTCTATGTCGGCATCCCCGGTGCCATATCTGATTACCTGAGTGTCATTGTAATTGCCCGGTATTCTGTTTACTCCCAGGTATCCCTGGCCAGTGTTGTTCAGATACCATTGATGGGAAAACAGGGGATCGTTAGGTTCCTCAAACAGCTGGAACATGCAGTCCAACTCCGCATATTCAACCTCCGGCCTGCCTTCGTATTCTGATTTCATCTCTATGAGATCCGTTCCGTCCGGCACCTGAAGAAGGTAAACACTCGAGAACTTGTCCGATCTCAGAGCGGTTAGTCTGAACTCCGCAAAGAGCTTCTCCTGCTCCTTAACGTCAAATCTGTGGTGAAGACTGTCTAGCGCGGCCAGCCCGGTGACCACCTTTCCCCGGACTTTTTGCAGACTGATCCGCTCATCCGCTTCAGGCTTCAGTTTTATGATGAGCCTGTCCGGGGCGAACTCGGGTAAGGCTGATTCTCCTCTTGCGGAATAGAGACAGTCCGCCGCATCGGGGTGAAGCAGGAGCGCACCCGTGAGGACCAGCCACATCAGGAAAGCCAGTCTTTCCTTTTTCACAGACTTCGAACAGCTAAGAGGTTGGGATGTCCGCCAAGACCGAGGAATTCCCTAACAATCTACCCAGATAGGGGAAAACAGCAGGCTCTCCTCTTCCCAAAGACCACCCCTCCAAGAACCTGATGTTTTCCCACCCTCAGCAGGGGGCAAATATCATTCCAAAAACCGGGGTCGTAGCCGGAGCACCTAATATGCTAATTGACAACAAACTAGGCTGATTGGACGGACTTGCGCGCGAGCGTGGGCGCAACAACCGGCGATAGTTGTCCCCGATAAATGCGCAGCTCTTGGCGGAATGTTCGTCAGATCAATGACTTATAGCGTTCGTCGAAATCTTCGAATGACGGTAGCCCACTTTTTCGGTTTTATCAGATACTGTTTCTTGGTGCCCTGCTTGGGTAAGAAGATGGGACGGCTCTTCAAACGACTGGGATGAGGCTTATGCCATAGCCGTAGATGGCTCCGGAAACGTCTATGTGACAGGATTCGTCGAAGGCTGGGCATCAGGTGACATTCTTACCATAAGATACTATCCCAACGGGGACACCGCTTGGGTTAGGACGTATGGCGGATCCGGAAGTGGCTTAGACACCGGTCTGGGCGTGGCTGTGGATGATTCGGGCAATGTCTATGTGGCAGGCCCCAGCACGGGCAGTGGAACCGGCTTTGATTATACCACTATCAAGTACGACTCCACCGGAAGCATTGCCTGGGTAGAGACATACGATGGACCCGCAAATGGATCGGACTGGCTTACCACCATGCGGATCGACGGCACGGGCAACGTGTACGTGACCGGATCCAGCCAACAGACAGCATCTAATGCCGACTATCTCACCATCAAATACACGCAGACTCAGTTCCTGCGGGGTGATGCCAATGGAGATGATATCATAAACGTTGGAGACATAGTCTACCTGGTGAGCTATCTCTACAAGGGAGGACCAGAGCCCGTCTGCTAATCATCGAGCTTTTGTGGGAATTCTGGGAACGAGCCGAATCTCTCCCCCAGAGGTTCGGCTCTCTTTCCCCCCCCCCGCCATCCTGCAGAAGATCCTGGGACATACGACACAGAGCACGACCCAGCTCTATATTCACCTGGCTGGGTCTGATGTGAAGGAATGGCATAGTAGGTTCTCTCCACCGCCTATGCTTAGGATATCTCCTCTTTTCGACATAAGACCCTTTCCCTAACAAAATCTGCCTTACCGATTCCCTTGAAACCTTTATCCCTTCCTCCTGATTCAAGAACTCCGTCATGTGGGTCAGATTAAAACCTCTATATTTGGTCTTATAAAGATGATCTATCTTGTCCCGAACCTTCTCCCTAAGCCAACGTGGTGTCTTCTTACCCTTGCTCCTATGGATTATTCCTTTGGGTCCTTCTTTCCCAAACCGCGCCTTTATCCGATATACCTGCCGCTGGCTCAATCCCAAAATCTCAGCAGCTTCTCTAACCTTAAGATAACCCTCCTTCATCTCTGAAATTACCTTATACCTCTGTGCCTCTTGCATCGTCAGGCTTACCACTCTTCTCACCTCCTATCAAGGAGGCGATTATAACCTGACATTTCTTATTTGTCCGAATCTGGATCCTGCGGACAAACTACTGACATTATTATATTGCGAAAACAGAAAATCTTTAAAAAAGAGCTGCTCTCAAGTTCTCGCAAGAAGAAAGCAATGGGCGAACTTTACGGTCTTAGTAGCGTCTGAGGTCGGGAGAAATAGTCGTTTATCATCAGCACTTGATGGGAGTTAAACAAAAAACGACGAAATTGTCAAGGAGAAAACAGTACGCGTTCTCAAGCCTTGCACCAGGACATAATGCGACATCCCGAGAGGATAACAATCTCCCCTCGGGACGCACAAGTTAGACGATCCTCGCCGTGGCTGCTACCGACGCCAGTGTCCCTTCACCCATTTGTAGCCACGGGGCGTTTGCTTCCAGTGTCCGGGAACCCAGTGACCTTTGGCTTTCTTTGCCCAATGACCGGCAACCCAGACGTACTGCCCATGCGACCATTTCCAGTTTCCTTCAATCCAAACAGCCTTTGGACCTGGGCGAGGTGCTTTGACCTCCTGTTTAGGTGGCGGCGGTGGCTTGGGAACATACACCGCAGCGGTGCAGCTGAACAGGAAAGCTGTCAGGATCACAATGCTCAAGACTGCAAAAAGGAATTTCTTCACATCCCCTCCTTTTTCTGCTTTGAGCCTTAAATTGCTTCCCTTAAGCTATTTTCGGCTCCTGAGCCGTTTATCCTTATGTGTCGATCAGCCTTTCTGCTGTTGAATCCAGAAAGGAACTTGAGAAAAATCACTCCAGCAGGAGTTCCTCCAATTGACCGACGAGGTCGCCGAACAGCTCGATGGTGGCGTTCACCGGCTCAGGCGAGGTCATATCCACCCCCGCCTCTTTCAGCAATTCTATGGGATAATCTGATTCGCCTGCCTCCAGCATCTGAATGTACTGACTCAGCGCCTGCTTGTCACCATCCAGAATTTTCCTGGAGATGGCTGTGGATGCTGCGAGGCTGGTGGCGTACTGGTACACGTAGAAGTTTCTGTAGAAGTGCGAGATGCGAAGACATCCGAGATCATCCAGTGAATCCAGTGCCAGATCGGGTCCGCTGTGTTTCTGATAAATATCGCGGTAGATCTTCCTCATGGATGATGCAGATAGAGCTTCCCCGGCTTCCGCCTTTGCATGGGCCTCCTTCTCAAACTCGGCAAACATCACCTGGGTGTAGAAGGTTCCCTGTATCATCTCAATGTAGTAATTCAGCAGATAGATCTTCTGGGCTTTGTCCTTGGTGTTCTTGAGCAGGTAGTCCATCAGGAGAGCCTCATTCAGGATGGCGGCCACCTCGGCGGTGAATATGGATGAGCCCCCGTAGATGTAAGGCTGCTTTTTGTAGCGCAGCACCCGGTGCATATTGTGCCCCATCTCGTGTGCCAGGGTAAAGACATTATCCAACATGTTGTTGTAGTTCATGAGCATATAAGGATGAGTCGAGTAGGACCCCCATGAATATGCCCCGCTGCGTTTCCCCTCGGTCTCATACACATCCACCCATCCAGCATAGAAGCCGTCTCTCAGGTCGTTCACATAGCCCTCGCCCAAAGGTTTTGACGAGTTCAGAATGAGGGTCGCGGCGGAGTCATAGGAGATATCCATCCTGGCCTCCGGCACCAGGGGAACCCAGAGATCGTATTTGTGCAGCTCATCCAACCCCATTACTTTTTTCCGGAGGCTGACATATCGGTGAACCGGCTCGAGGTTGGCGTTGACGGTCTCGATCAGGTTATTGAATACGTCCAAAGGGATGTTGTCTGAGTCGAGCGCAGCCTCCAGGGCCGAGTTGTAGTTCCGGGCCCTGGCGAAGACCACGTCCTTATTTATGCTGCCTGCCAGGTTCGCGCCGAGAGTATTCAGATAGGCGAGGTAGGCCTGATTGAACCCATCCGCCGCGTCTTTTCTCACACGCCGGTCCGTCGATTCGAGGAACTTGGAGTATTCCTGCTTGGTTAATTGAACCTCATTGCCGTCCTCGTCAAGGATGGAAGGATATTTGATGTCAGCGTTATTTATCATGCCAAACACGGTTCGTGGTACACGTGCCACGCGTCCAAACTGCGCCAGTAGCGCTTCCTCCTCCGCAGATAGGGTGTGTTCTCTTTTTCTTATGATGTTGCCGATATAATGGCCGTAGAGGGACACCCCCTTTTCTTGCTTCATGAAATCGTCGAGGACGTTCTTGGGAACGGCCAGTATCTCCGGCTCGATGAAGGAGAATGCCTGCTGAACCTCGCTTAGCAGGCCGGTGGCACGGTCGGATAGCTCCTGGTACTCAGAAACCCGGGTATCCTGGTCGTACTTCATGTGCGCGTACACATACGTCCGGTCGAAAATGTTCCAGATACTGTCCTGCATAACCAGACAATCCAGAAG
>JBAUFO010000132.1:0-20989 GCA_049679185.1 Candidatus Zixiibacteriota bacterium | reverse complement strand
TTCCAAGGTGGCGGAACCGGAGGTGATGAGAAGCAGATCAGCATGCTTCATCAAATCGTAGGTCAGGTTCTCCACAATCTCTGCTTGCAAGCCGGCAGCACCCTGCAGGTTCTGAATCTCGTCTTTGTTGATTGTAGGAGCCAATCCCAAAAGCACTTTTAGGTTTTTGATCCTTGTCTTAAGAAGCTTACAGGATTCGAGCATGAGGGGCAAAATCTTTTCCACCTCCTGCCACCTGGAGCCGGGGAGGAGTCCTAGGGTCGTCTCGTTTTTTCCGATGTCGAATTTCCTCTGGAAATCCTCAAGGGAAAGGATAGGTTTGGCCACCTCTATAAATGGATGTCCCACGAACTCGCAATCGATATTGAATCTATCGTAGATCTCCTTCTCAAAGGGCAGGATCACCACCATCTTGTCTATGAGTTGCTGCAACTTCTTCACCCTGTTTCCGCCCCAGGCCCACACCTGCGGACTGATGTAGTAAACCACCGGTATCCTTAGGTTCTTCAACTTTCTGGCAAATCTCAGATTGAATCCGGGATAGTCAATCAGAATTGCCAGGTCCGGCCTTCTCGCTTCCGCTGCCGAGACCATGGTTTTCATAACCCGCCTGACGAAGCTCAGATTCTTGAGCACCTCGAAGAAGCCCATGAAGGCGAGCTTCTCCACGTGAAAGATGAGCTCCACCCCCTCCCTTTTCATCTTATCCCCGCCTATGCCGAAGATCTCCAACCCTGAACTCTTCCTTTGAAGTTCTCTCACCAGGCTGGAACCGTGCAGGTCACCGGATGCCTCTCCGGCTATAATCAATATCTTTTTTACCTCGTTCATGATGAGTACCACTATCTGGAGTGTTCGTCTTCCTTCGACAGGTTCTCCTCGAGTCTGAGCGACCTTCCTCCGACATCCCGCCTGTGGTCTTCGACCCTGAGGGCTCAGACTCGAAGGGCGGGAGACGAAGTGCGGAGTCGAAGACAGGACGGTGACAGTTCGACTTCGCTCACTGTCCCTGAGTGGTTCGACTTCGCTCACCACCCTGAGCCTGTCGAAGGGCAAGGTCGAAGGGAGCAAAGTCGAACCGTCAGGCGAACCAGACAGAAGACTTGGCATTTCAAAAGGTTCAGACCATGCTAAAGCCGTAGATCCCGCTGCGGCGGGACTTGATACTCCAATCAATGTCCGGCACTGCGCTTTTGGTGCTCCTCAGCCTTATCTCTTATGGTCAGCGCAACCTCTAATGCTCTTTTCCCGTCTTCTCCGGTGACTTTGGGTGAGGTTCTGGTCCGGACAGAGTGCAGAAACGATTCAAGCTCTGAAGTAAGCATGTCCTGGTCACCGGTCTTTGGCTTTTCGTAGATTATGGTCTTGCCCGCCTTCTCAACCGGAATGCGTCCCACCACACTCTTTTCCGCCTTTTCATCTGAGGGAATCTGGCCAGCCTCTACCAGCCTGTAGATCTCGACTGACTTGTTCAAGAAGTCCAGGGACACGTATGAGTCCCTCTCAAAAAGCCTCATCTTGCGCAGGGGTCTGGCGGAGATGCGGCTGGCAGTGATGTTGGCCACACATCCGTTTTCAAAGCTGAGCCGGGCGTTGCAGATGTCCTGGCTTTCGGCGATGACCGGCACGCCCACGGCTTCAATTTTGGATAGTTGGCTCTTCACCAGGCTCAAGATCAAATCGATGTCGTGGATCATCAAGTCCAAGATAACAGCCACGTCCGTTCCGCGGGGGTCAAACTGGGCCATGCGATGGGATTCGATGAACCTTGGGTCAGCTTCACGTTTTTCTATAGCCCGAAGCGCCGGATTGAACCTCTCGATGTGCCCCACCTGAAGAATCGCCCCTTTCTTTTGAGCGAGGCTGATAAGCTCTTCTGCCTGCTCAACGGTTTCGGTTATCGGCTTTTCGATTAAGAGGTCTTTTCCGCTCTCCAGTATTATCTTTGCCAGAGGATGATGCACCGTGGTAGGAACCACCAGGCTGAGTGCATCTGTCTGTTGCAGGAGTCGGTCCAAGCTCTCGAATGATCTTGTGCCATATTTCTGTGCGACCCTTCGACCCTTCTCGGCGTCTATGTCGTTGACCCCCACCAGTTCTGCTTCTTGAATCTGGGAGAGAATCCTGGTGTGATGATTGCCCAGATGTCCAACTCCCACTACACCGATTTTTATCTTTTCTGCCATATACCCTCTCGAGAATGATTTCGATGCGACGCTCACCTCTGTTTTTTCATTCCGCGAGGACCTGACTTTTCCTGATCTACAGAGGCTCCTGGCAATATAACAATCTGCCGACGGCAAGTCAACACGAGTCCGAAAGTTGACAATGAGGAATCACGAAAGGCTGTTTGAGGTTTGCCAGCACCTAATTTAAGTTAGGTGCTGGTTCTTTCGCTTGGCTCTCCATTTAGAACTGTAATCCCATCTTCCTTCTATACTGAAGAAAAAAGGTCGCAAACAAGGCCACCCAATGCGCACTCCCGACGACCCGCTCTATAATCCGCTCGATCCGTTGACAGATCACGAAAAAAAACGACAACGAACTAGATCATCCGTTGCCTCCTATCGGAATGCCACGTTGGTAATCCGTTTCATCCGTTGGCATGAATCATATGGTTCATGCCGTTGACCTATTTGATAATCCCCCTTTCGCTCTTGGCTATGAAGTCCAAAACGCTCTGCACCTCAGGTATCAGCTCCAGCTCGGATTTGATCTTCTCGATGGCCTGGGAAGTGTTCAGTTTTGATTTGAACAGAATCCTGAACGCTTTATCCAGGATCTCCATGGTTTTCTCGGAAAAGCCTCTTCGCGTCAAGCCGACTCGGTTAAGCCCCATGGTCTTTAACGGATAGCCGGCCAACAGAGCGTAGGGACAGACGTCCTTCTGAACCCTGAAGCCACCTCCTATGATGGAGTGTGCTCCGATCTTGACGAACTGATGCACCGGCACCACTCCCCCGATGATGGCATAGTCGCCTATCTCCACGTGACCGGCTAAGTTGACCGAGTTGGCCAGAATCACGTGATCCCCCAGAAGGCAATCGTGAGCCACGTGCGCGTAGGCCATGATGAAGCAGTTCTTCCCCACCACGGTCTTGCCCCGGTATTCGGTGCCCCGATTAAGGGTGGCGTACTCCCGGATAGTGGCCCCGTCCCCAATGGTAAGGTGAGTCTTTTCTCCCTTGAACTTTAGATCCTGGGGAAGCGTGCCCAGAACCGCCCCGTGATGAATGCTGCAGTTCTCTCCTACTATGGTTTTCGAGTCTATGAGAACGTGCGACGCGATTTCTGTTCCCGCGCCTATTTCCGCCCCCTCATTTATTATGCTGAACGGGCCAACGCTTACGTCGTCAGCCAGCTTTGCATCCTGGTGAACGATGGCCGTTGGGTGAATATCCATGATCGGAATTTGAGAAAAGAGCCGTTAATGAAGTTCTATCCTGGAAAAGGGTTATTTCTGTCAATGGATTGAGCCGGCCCTGACCTGCACCGACATCTCAGATTTGAATGACTCGCGGTCTTCACTTATCCACGATAGTCGCCATCAGGTTCGCCTCGGTGACCAGATCACCTTCCACGTACGCTTTTCCCTCCATCTTGCAGGTTCCCCGGCGAAATTGAGTCATCTCCAGTTCAAACCTGATCTGGTCTCCCGGCACAACCGGTTTTCGGAAACGAACCCCATCGATTCCCATGAAATAGACCAGCTTGTTTTCCGGATCGTCGACGGTGTTCAAAAGGAGGATTCCCCCGGCCTGGGCCATGGCCTCCACGATCAGCACCCCCGGCATTATGGGATGGCCGGGAAAGTGGCCGGAGAAGAAGGGCTCGTTCATGGTCACGTTCTTGATCGCCACCACCTTCTTTCTGGGCTGGATGTCCAGCACCCGATCCACCAGCAGGAAGGGATAACGATGGGGCATGATCTTGAGGATGGCATTCATGTCCAGAAAGAAATCTCCGGTGGCTTTCTTCTGATACTTAGTGGCTATCTGTTTCTTCTCGTATTGTTCCCGCAACTTTTTCACCAAAGCCACGTTGGCTGCATGACCGGATCTTGCCGCCAGCACGTGGCCTTTCAGCGGCACTCCCAGAAGATAGAGATCACCCAACAGATCCAAAGCCTTATGCCGGCAAGGCTCGTTGGGAAACCTTAAAGGGACGTCGTTTAAGATTCCCGATTTGCCGACGAATATGTCCTCCTTCACACCGTAGAGCTTCTTTAATTCCTCGATTCTTTCTTCACAATTGTCCTCGTCGCAGATAACAACGGCATTGTGGATGCTTCCTCCTTTGGCCAGGCCCTCGCGGTACAACTCCTCCAGTTCGGTGAAAAAGCAAAAAGTCCGGGCAGGCGCGAATTCCTCCACAAACTCCTTCTCCAGCGAAACCAAAGAGGTGTATTGCGTGCCCAGAGCCGGATTGCGATAGTCGACCATGAAGGTGATCCTCAAATCGTCGGAAGGGACCACCACCACGTCTATCCCCCTATCCTTTTCAGAGTAGAACAGCGGAGTATCTATCTCCAGATAGTTCTTGGGAGAATCCTGCTCCTGAGTGCCGACCTTTAGTATGGCTTCCACAAAGGGTAAGGCGCTTCCATCTCCCACCGGAGGTTCGCTGGAATCCAGCTCAATCCTGAGGTTGTCCAGCTCCAGTCCGGCTAAAGTAGCCAACACGTGCTCCACAGTGTAGACCTTCGCTTCCCCTTTCTTCAGCGTGGTCCCCCGGGTTATGTCCACCACATGATCCATATCTGCCGGGATCTCCGGAGAACCAGGGAGGTCGGTTCTTACGAAGACGATGCCGTGGTCAACAGGAGCGGGTTTGAAGGTGATGGTGGTTTTGTTACCGGTGTGGAGTCCTATCCCGGAAAGGGATGCGGGTTCCTTGATGGTGCGTTGTCTTTTAATCATCGAAATCCTTTAAGAATCAGACGCCGGCAATGACTTTCGCTTTTGAATAAATCTCATTTTCTTTGCAAAGTCAAGGGAAAAAATGGCAGGGTTGAGGAGACCAAATGCAAATCAGACAATACCCAAAGACGTACCCGCATGAGCACACCAAAGACCAGAGTCAGAGATCCGCCCTTCGACAGGCTCACTTCGTGCCGAGCGCACTCAGTGCGAGGCAGGGTGGTGAGCCCTTCAACTTCGTTCAGGATAAACAGAGTCGAACCACCGACGGCGGGGAGGCATCAGTAAAATGACGCCCATGCAAAATCAAACCCGGGATTAAGTCCACCTTAAGCTATACTCTAAAGAATTCCTCCTGGGTGTCCGAAATGTATCCGGTCATTACAATCCGGGGAATTCGTGATCGTATCGGGTTCGAATATCAGCACCTAACTCAAGTTGGGTGCTGGCAAAAAGACGGCTCCCCCTAGGCAAGCAGTCGGAAAAATCCGACACCCACGGAAATCCGGAATCGGAGGAGATACGTTCTGCACTTGACCTTCACGGTCATGACTTTTCGTATTCTTTCTCAAAGAGGCATGGTTAAGCCATTTTTTTGAAAAAAAGAAAAAAAGTTCTTGACAAACCCTTGAGAATATAGTATTCTCGGCGTGTTAAGGAAAAGCTAGGAGTTGTTGAACCTTTAAAAGTCGCGAAGGGGGTGAGTAGATGACCAAAGAGGAACTGGTTAGCAAGATCGCCAGGGAGGCGAAGGTGACCAAGACCCAGGCCAACAAGGCTATCAGCGCATTCTTTACCGGAGTCACCAACTCCTTGAAAAAGGGGAAGAAGGTCAGCTTCGTGGGATTTGGAACCTTCTCCGTAGCCAGGAGGAAAGCCAGAATGGGGAGGAATCCCCAGACAGGCGCACCTATCAGGATTGCTGCCGCGAAAGTGCCGAAGTTCAAGGCAGGGAAAACGCTGAAAGACGCCATTAAGTAACACCTGGCTGCAAACGGAATGTCTCTTAAGGGCAGGGCACACAGAAGGTAAGTGTGACCCTGCCCTTCTATTTTCACTCCGCAGGTTACTGCTCTCTCCCCCAGCATGTCGCCTGCTTCGTTCCTTTCGTATCTCTGCCGGTATCATGAGATTCATAAAGTGAATCCCACCATTGAAATTCGAAAGCCGATTAACTGAAGGACTTGCCGAAGCAAGTCTTTTTGCCGATTTCATAAATTGAACGGAGGGACTGTCACAGGATGTTAGATCGGCGAGTCTCGCAACCTCATATTTTTGTTGACACAGGGAATTACTGCCTTAAATTACGCTTTCGAGGTAGATGCCATTTCCGGAAGTTAGTGGGACAAAGTTACCATGAGAATCTCAAGCGGCGTATCGGACACCAGAAAGAAGGAGATACTGGGAATCCTGTTGATCGCTCTGGCTGTGTTTGTGTGCCTCTCGCTTTTCAGTTACGACAGGGTGAGCGATAATCAAAGCATCAGAGGGCTCAACAGCCTGCGGAGCGCGGCAAAGATCTTTTCCGGACAGTTCAACAACCAGTGCGGTCCGGTCGGGGCCGGGGTTTCATACGTTATTCTTTACTCTCTAGGCTACTCCGGCTTCTTCATTCCCCTGTTTTTTTTGCTGCTGGGGATAGGCTGTTTTCCTAAAGTGAAACTGGCTCGCGTCTCGAAGAAAGTCTTCTTTGTTTTCGTTTTCGTCTTAGTCTTGGGAATGCTTTCCAGTCTCCCTGCGAAGATCAACCACCAGGTGATAGATTTCCCCCGGGTGACTGTGGGAGGATGGGCGGCGGCCGAATTGGCTGATACCTGTCTCAAAGCTCTGGGAGGTGCCGGCTCGTACGTCCTGCTGGTCGCCTTCCTGATCATGCTGGCCGCCATGATCACCCCGTTTAAACCCAGCGACCTCATCTTCCTCTCCAGGCGCGTGCTGGAAAGGTTTTTGACTCAAGGACGCAGATGGCGTGAGCTGAGGAGAATTCATCGGCAGAGGATCAGAAGGGAAAAGGAGTTGAAAGCAAAGGAAAAGTCAAAGAAAACGGCCCCCGTGACCCGGATAGCTCCAAGTGCCGGCGGGGAAGAGACCGTCTCCGAGATCCGGCCGGTGAAAAAGGAAAAGACGGCGCTGAAACTGGTACGGGCAGGAGAGAAGAAGACAGTGGAAGGAGGATACAAATTTCCTTCCTTAGATCTTCTGGACGATCCTCCCGACGTCGGGCCGTCGCTCTCGGAGGAGGAGTTGAACCAGACCGCAAGGACTCTCAAGGAGACCCTCTCCACGTTCGGCGTGGAGATAGAGAGCGAGAGAATCGAGATCTACCCCGGACCGGTCATAACCCGGTACGAGTTCAAACCTGCCGCCGGGATCAAGGTCAACCAGGTGGTGAATCTGGCGGACGATCTGGCCCTGGCCATGAGAGCGCGTAAGGTAAGGATTGAGGCGCCGGTTCCCGGAAAGGCGGCCATCGGAGTGGAGATCCCCAACCGGGTTGCAGAGATGGTCTACTTAAAGCAGATTCTTGCCTCCCCTTCCTTTCAGGAGGCCCAGACCAAGCTGACCTTAGCCTTCGGCAAAAGCTCATCCGGCGAGCCGTTCGTGACCGATCTGGGTAAGATGCCCCATCTCTTAGTCGCGGGAGCCACCGGATCGGGCAAATCGGTCTGCATCAACGCCATAACCACCAGCCTGCTTTACCGGCTTCCCCCGGAGGAGGTCCGGTTCGTCATGATCGATCCCAAGATGTTGGAGCTTTCGGCCTATGAGGGCATTCCTCATCTGGAGAGATCGGTGATAACCAAACCCAAGGTGGCGGAACATGTGCTCTTCGAGATTGTAACAGAGATGGAGGAGAGGTACAGGAAACTGGCAAAGTGCGGTGTGAGAAACATAGAGGATTTTAATCGAAGGCAAAAAAGGGAGGAGATTCTTCCTTATATCATCATCATTGTGGATGAGCTGGCTGATCTGATGATGTCCTCCTCCAACCGGGTGGAAGCTCTGATAACCCGGTTGGCCCAGATGGCCCGGGCGGTGGGGATTCATCTGATCCTGGCCACCCAGAGGCCGTCGGTGGATGTCATCACCGGACTAATCAAGGCCAACTTCTCGGCGCGCATCGCCTTTCAGGTCGCTTCCAAGATCGATTCCCGTACCATCCTGGACGGCAACGGGGCGGAGAAGCTCTTGGGTTCAGGAGACATGCTTTTCATCGAGACGGGTCACCCTGAACCGAGAAGACTTCACGGCGCCTTCATCTCCAGCGAGGAAACCTCCCGCATCGTAGAGTTCATCAAGGGACAGAATTACTCCGTGCAACCAACCGAGATGCTCTCCACCGAGCCTGAGGAGGTCATCATAAACGAGGATGCAGAAAGGGATAACGATCTTCTCCGCAAGGCGGCTGAACTGGTGATCAGGCACAAACAGGGCTCGGTATCGCTGCTGCAAAGAAGACTGGCCATCGGCTATCAGCGGGCCGCCCGTCTGATAGATCAACTGGAAGAGGAGGGGGTGGTGGGGCCTTACGACGGAAGCAAGGCTCGGGAGGTGCTGGTGGACGCCATGTATCTGGAAGGCGAGGAATTCAGACGAAGGAAAAACCGGGAGACGAATTAGATGAGGAGACTCATCCTGGCTGCAATCTTCCTAATTGTCTCCTTTGTCCTTATCACGTCTTTTCGCGGTACAGCAGCTGTGAGCTCGGATGAGCTGGCTAAGCAGGTGGAGGAGAAATACCGGTCGCTGAAATCCCTCTCCATGGATTTCGAAAAAACCACCCGTTCCGAGATATTTGAGACCGAGAGCAAAATCAAGGGCAAGATGCTTCTCAAAAATCCGGAAAAGTTCAAGATCGACACTAAGGACGAAACCATCGTCTGCGACGGAGAATTCGTGTGGAGCTATTCGGTGGAGAACCGACAGGTGATCAAAAACTTAGCGGATCGATCCGAAAACCTGTTTAAGCCCAATCAATACCTGGCCAATTTTCGGTCCCGGTACGTCCCCCGACTCACCGGGGAGGAGAAGATCGACCGCACCAGATGCTTTAAGCTCTCGCTTTCGCCCAAGGAAGAAGACCTGTTCATAAAGAAGATGACCATCTGGGTGGATAGTAAGAAACTCCTGGCTAAGAAATTAGAATACACCGATTCCAACGACAATCAGGTTACCCTGATCTTCCAGCATATAAAGACCAACCGTAAAATTAAAGATTCGGAATTTGTCTTCCAAACCCCGCCTGGTGTGGAGGAACTGGATCTGAGTGAGTAAGATCAAATCAAAGAAGGCCGAAGCCAGGCGCCGGGTCTTCCTTAGGATAGGAATATCCGACAATGGGTTTGACCATTGCATTGAGGAAACAAAGGTCTATGGCCAGAACCGTTTGGATTGAGAGCTTGGGCTGTCCCAAGAACGAGGTGGACGGGGAGAGGATGGAGAACATTCTCTTGAGGGGAGGATTCAAGATCGTAGACGATCGGAGCCGGGCGGAGGTTCTGATACTCAACACCTGCGGTTTCATCCAGTCGGCAAAAGAGGAATCGATAGAGGAGATATTCAATTTGATCGCCCTGAAAAGTCAAAATGGGGCCAAGAGAATCTTAGTCTGTGGATGTTTGGCCCAGCGCTACCCGGATGAGTTGTGGACGCAGCTGCCGGAGGTCGACGGCCTGTTTGGGATTGGTGAGATCGACAAGGTGGATTCGATCTGTTCCTCCGTGTTGCGAGGGAAGAGAACTTTCTTGGTCAGTCCGCTGGGAAGATCAGGCGGCGTGGCCAGGATGAAAAGAACGGCAGAGAAACGCCCCTATGCTTACATCAAGATCGCAGACGGCTGTGATAACCACTGCAGCTACTGCGCTATCCCCGCGATCAGGGGGGGATTCAGAAGCAAGAAGATCAAAGACATATTGGAGGAAGCGCGCCAACTGGCCGAGAACGGAGTCAAGGAGGTTAACCTGATCGCCCAGGACACGACGCTGTATGGTGTGGATCTTTACGGAGAGAAGAGACTGCCGCGTTTGCTTGCCTCCCTGAGCAGAATCCCCTGCTTGGAGTGGATCCGACTGCTGTATACCCATCCGGCGCACTTTTCCGATGAACTGATAGACCAGATAGCTTCGAACCCCAAGGTATGCAAGTATGTTGATCTGCCCCTGCAGCATATCTCAAATGAGATTTTGACTCGGATGAATCGCAAGGTGAACAGAAAGGACGTAGAGCGACTTATCCAAAGATTAAGAGAGAAAACTCCTGATTTGACCTTGCGGACGTCGTTTATCGTGGGTTTTCCCGGGGAGAAGAAGAAGCACTTCAGGGAATTGCTCGACTTCATTGAGGAGGTCAGATTCGACAAATTGGGCGCGTTTCCTTATTCCAAAGAGGAAAACACCAAAGCATACGGTTTCAAAGAGCAAGTTTCCTCCAGGCTTAAGCGAGAAAGATTGGACGAACTGATGCTTGCTCAACAGAAGATCGCCTTTGAGAAAAACCAGGCAAAGATCGGAAAAACTCTAACCGTTCTAATTGATGATAAGTCGGAAGAAGATGGTTACTTTCTTGGCAGAAGCCAGAACGAGGCGCCGGAGGTGGATGGGATGGTCTGGGTCAAGGGAGACCAGCTCAATATTGGCAGATTGGTGAAGGTTGAGATTGTCGATTGCCGTGATTATGACCTGATTGGCAAGCAAATTCGGAAATGAGAGGTGGCCCCTTCGGATGGCGACTAGGGTTGGTGGGTCTGAAATCCGCCGCCAGAGGCGGTTTAGGACAGGAGACTGTATGTCGGACAATCAGGCTAAAGGCGGCCCACATCCCACCTACGAAGACGGGAGCAGGTGTCAGTTGAAGATAACCGAAGTAACGTGTAAGAATGCTCTGGTCAAGTCCGGAATCGAGGGTGTGGACTACGCCCTAAACCCGTACACAGGCTGCCAGCACGCTTGCGTATACTGTTATGCCGAGTTCATGAAGAAGTACACCAACCATAAAGAAGATTGGGGAGAATTCGTGGACGTCAAGGTCAATGTAGCCGAGCAGCTGCGGGATCAGGTCAAGAGAACCAAGCCCGGTAGAGTCCAGATGGGGACGGTGACCGATGCCTATCAACCTCTGGAGGAACGATTTCGCCTGACCCGACAGTGTCTCGAAATCTTAACAGATTCCGACCTCCCGGTTTCTATCCAGACCAAGTCGGATCTGGTCTTAAGAGACATAGATATCCTGAAGAAGATAAAGGACAAAGAGGTCGGTTTCACCATCACCTGTCCTGACCCGGAGATCGAGAGGCTCTTCGAGCCGGGCGCTTCAGACTTAGAGAGGCGTTTCGAGGCAGTCAAGAAGCTGGTGAAGAGCGGCATTCCCACGTTTGTGTTCTTCGGACCGATTCTACCGTTCTTCTCCGATCACCCGAAATCCCTCTCCATGCTACTGACAAGGTTACAGAAGATAGGCGTAAAAAAGGTATATCTGGACAAGATGAATTACCTCAAAGGGAAACGGAAAAAGATCAGCCGCATTTTGGGAGATAATTTTCCCCATGCTTTGCGCTTCTATGACGGTGTGATGGAGCGCGAAGAGAAATATACCGAATGGCTGAAAGCCACCTTGGCTTCGACTCTCTCCAGGTTCCCCTTTGAGCCGGAGATCTTGTTTTAGACAGAAGCGAAGAAAAGGAGCTGTTATGACGCTGGGAGTGAAGGTTATCAGAAAAAGCGGAATCATGGTCTCAAAATTCATAGGGGCACTCTTGATTCTGCTCTACCTGGGCCAGTCCGTGGCCATCATCTATCTGGTTCATGACAGGTATGAGTTGGAGGGCATTCTCAGGGAGCAGCAGATAAAGATAAATGAGCTGGAGGAGAAGCTAAAGATATTGGACATCATCGAGGAGTTTCAGGTGGGGTTCAAGGATGAGGAGGTGGCTCAACTCACCCAGGTGGTCTACGACGAGAGCAAAAAGTACGGATATGATCCGTTGCTGATCCTGGCTTTGATCCTGACCGAAAGCTCCCTCCGAAAAGGGCAGGTATCGGAAATGGGAGCCCTGGGATTGATGCAGGTGAAACCATCGGTGGGATCTGCGCTTTCCCGGAGGAGAGGCATAAATTGGAGAGGGGAGCTCTCCCTTTTTGAGCCGGCCTTTAACATTCAGTTGGGGACGCTTTATCTGTTTGAGCTGATTCTGAAATTCAAAGACGTCAAAAAGGCCATAATCGCGTATAACCTGGGCGAGAACGCCCTGAAGCTTCGCCTGAGACACGGGCAGAATCCGCCCACCCATTTTCTTCGCAGGGTTTTGAAAAAGTATGAGGAGTTGAAAGAAAAATATGACCGTCCCAGAAGTTAGGAAGCCCTTCCTCAACAGATGGAAAGCAGGCTTGATCCTGAGGATCTTTCTCGCCTGGCTGTTGGTGGAATTGGTGATATTGATCCCCGGCGGCTTCGGCCAGACTAACGGGTTCGGTGAGAAGAATCCGCCTACCAATGAGGAGTTTCTACGCCAATCCGTCAGATCGCTCTTGGAACGCACCTTTTATGATTTTCCGGGGGCCGGTTCGAAGCTTCTCCTTTTGCAGGCGGAGAGAGAGCATCCGGCAAATTGGCTTTTGGAAGACGAACTTGTCTCTTATCTTGTGTCCATGAAGCACCATGTGGCGTTGCGTTCGAGCGAACCTAAAAGCAATTCAGGGGAATCTAACTCCCTGTTTTATCGTATCATTGAGACGCGCCTGGATTATCCCAAGGTCAGAAGAAAGGGATTCTTAGGCGCAAGGATGGTAAGCCGGAAGACCTGCCTGAATCTGTCATTCCGACTGGAAGAGGGAGAAACCGGGAGGGTGCTCTGGACCAAAAGGGGACAGGAGGAGAGTTCGGATCTGGTAAAAAGGAGCATGGTCGAGTCGTTACGCAATGAATCCTATCAGTTCTTAAGCCCCTCGCTTCCGGATGATCCCCAGAGCAGGTTCTTTGAGCCGGCATTTGTGGCCGTGGTCGTAGGAGGGCTCATCTATCTTTTCTTTGCCAGCAGATGAAAACTAACTTTTTCTGAAAGCGAAACATGAGGACAAAAACACTTCTACTTGCTTGCCTTCAGATAACCTTCTTGTCCTTTATTCTTGGCCTGGGCTGCGGGCCCAAAGCGCCCAAGGTAGTTCTGGATGCGGAGGATCAGTATGCCGTGGCCAGAAGGGAATTTGACGAAAAGCGCTGGGATAACGCGGTGGTTGAGCTTCAGAAGGTCATCTTCAATTATCCCGGAGCAGGCTTTATCGACTCGGCCCAGTTTCTTCTGGGGATGGCATACTTCAACGAGGAGGAATATCCCTCAGCCATACTCGAGTTCAACAAGTTGCTCGTCTCCTATCCCACCAGCAGGCTTGCCGACGACGCCGCATTCATGGTGGCAAAGAGTGACCTGGAGATATCACCCAAGGCAGAGTTGGGTCAGGAGAACACCCAGAGGGCCGTGGATGGGTTGAGAAACTTCTTAGACGAGTATCCGCAAAGCGACAGAAAAGAGGAGGCTGGTGAGCTGTTGGTCAGAGCCAGGGGAAAGCTGGCCAAGAAGACTTATAAGAATGGATATCTCTACTATAGATTGGGACATTACGAATCCGCCTTGATATACTTAGAGAAGGTGCTGAACGATTATCACGACACCGAATGGGTTGAGGATACGCGATTTCAGATAGCGGAAGTTCATTACAAAGAAAAAAAATACGATCAAGCTAAAGAGGAGTACGAGAAATTCCTCCAGGATTTTCCCGACCACAAACTGGCCAAGAAGGCGAAGAAGAGGTTGAAGAAATTAGAGAAAAAGACACAGGCACAGAAATGATCGGGCCGGGAAGGTCCTTCATTTTCTTATTCTTTGGTCGGAGTATTAGGGAATGCTTCATCATAGCCCAAGGTAGGGTGGGCAAGGAAGTCACCGCATAAGCTAAAAATGCAGACAAGAGAAGACCCAGAATGGCTCCAGCGAAAAGAATAGGCGTTTTGGGAGGAACCTTTGATCCAATTCATCTTGGACATCTGGTGCTGGCAGAGCAGGTGAAAGAAAAGCTAAAGCTGGATCAGGTGATCTTCATCCCCTGTTTTCGCTCTCCTCACAAGACCCGCCAGAAGCTTTCACCAGTCAAAGACAGATTTCGCATGACCCAACTTTCCCTGGAGGGTAATTCCTTCTTCTCCGTCTCGGACATCGAACTGAAAAGAAAGGGACTGTCCTATACGGTTGACACCTTGAGACAGTTTAAAGACATATATTCGGACTCTCAGATATATTTCCTAACCGGCTCATACGTGCTCAACGAGCTTGACACATGGAAGGACCCCAAACAGATTTACAGGCTGGCAAAGGTGGTCATCGCCACCAGACCCGGGTTCGACGAATTTGATCCTGAACATCGCCTTGCCAAAAAGAGCATCGTGGTTCCGATAACCGGGATAGACGTCTCCTCTTCTGAAATCAGGCGAAGGGTAAAGAAGGGCAAGTCCATAAAGTATTTGGTACCCTCCAGGGTTGAGGATTACATAAAAAAGAAAAAGCTCTACCAGCGCTAAGATTCTGAAGCAGACCCACAGATTCGTTCCCGGTTGTAGTTGCCCGATTTATCCGCAGGATCTTGAGATCGGGCTTTTTGTTTGCGTGGCGTGATGTCACGGGTCGGATGTCTACGGATCCGTTGGAAATCCGACCCCTGCGTGTAGGGGCTGGATTCATCCGGCCCGAGCTTGCCTGATGAATCAGGCAACTACAAGCGAAATTGTCTTGATGGGATAGGGGTTGCACCCCTATCCCAGCGGGAACAGGGGCTCGTCCTGCCCTTCGTCCTGCCCCCAGCTCTCCGCTGGTGTTCCTCACCAACGGCAACTGTACGGCGGGTGAAGAACACCCGCCTGAAGCAGGATTCTCCAGCGAAATCTGTTGACCGGGAATGAAAATGATGGTATTATCAGGTGTGACCGTTTCGCGTGTAATCCAAGACTGCATAAGAAAAGATAAATCATGCCCAAGAGAAAACGCCTGTATCTGATCGACGGATCGGCCTTAGCATACCGATCCTACTTCGCCTTCATTCGGAATCCTCTGATCAACTCCAAGGGTGAGAATACCTCTGCGGTTTTCGGGTTCACCAATTCCATTTTTAAGATCTTAAGAAAGGAAAGGCCGGACTACATTGCCGTGGTCTTCGACACCAAGGCCCCCACCTTCCGGCACGAGATCTTCAAGGACTACAAATCCACCCGCGCCAAGATGCCAGATGAGATGTCGGAACAACTTCCCCGAATAAGGGAGGTCGTCGAAGGCATGAATTTGCCTATCCTGGAAGTGGACGGCTTCGAGGCGGACGATCTGATGGGAACATTGGCCAAGAAAGCGAAAAAGGAAGGGATGGAGGTAATCTTGGTCACCGGCGACAAGGATTTTCTCCAATTAGTGGATGAGGATGTCAAGGTGCTGAACCCCAGAAGAGCAGGGGAGGAGCCTGAGCTTCTGGATAGGAGCCGGGTGGAGGAAAAACTGGGAGTGCCGCCGGAGAAGGTAATCGAACTTTTGGGGCTTATGGGAGATGCCTCCGATAATGTCCCGGGTGTCCCCGGAGTTGGTGAGAAGACGGCGCTTGAGTTGCTAAAGAGATTCGGCAGCCTGGAGGGCGTCTTGAAGAACGCGGACAAGGTAAAGAGAAAGAACGTGCAGAAAGGGTTGAAAGAACATGTCGATCTGGCCCGTCTCTCCAAGAGGCTGGTCACCATAGATACCGACGTTCCCTTCGAACTCGAGCTTTCCGAGCTCGAAAGAAAAGATTTTGATATACCCCGGTTGACAGAGCTCTTCAAGGAACTCGAATTCACCAGGTTTCTGCAAGAAATCGGCCCCCTGGAGGAAGAGGAGAAGGTAAGCTACCGGATCATAAAATCAGAAAAAGAGCTCAGGACGCTTGTCTCTCAACTCAAGGAAGCTGGAGAATTCGCCCTGGACACCGAGACGACCAGCCTGAATCCCATCGACGCCGAACTGGTGGGAATATCTCTATCCCACAAAGAAAAGGAAGCATTCTATGTTCCAGTGGCTCATACCGACAGGAAAGGCAATTTAGACCGCAAGCTGGTAACGAAGAGCCTTAAGGGGCTGTTGGAAGATGAGAAGATAAGAAAAGTGGGACACAATCTGAAATATGATCTGCAAGTGTTCAGGCAATTCGGAATAGAGCTCAAGGGGATATATTTCGACACCATGGTAGCCTCTTATCTTCTCAACCCCTCATCCAGACAGCATGGTTTGGATAATCTCGCGCTGGAGCATTTGGATCACCGTATGATTCCCATATCCGACCTAATCGGCAGGGGAAAGAAGCAGAAGAGTTTCGCCGAGGCGCCGGTGAAAGACGCCTGCAAATACTCTTGCGAGGACGTCGATTTCACCCTGCGACTCAAGGAGATCTTCAGTCCCAAGCTGAGCCAGCTTGCTCTGGAGAAGCTGTTCTTCGAGGTTGAGCTTCCCTTAATCGAGGTGCTGGCGGAGATGGAGATGGTAGGGGTCTCCATTGACACAGCTTATCTGGGTAACCTTTCCAAAGAGATGGAAAAACGATTAGAGGACTTGAGTTCGCAGATCTACGATCTGGCAGGGAGGAGGTTCAATATCAACTCTCCACAGCAGTTAAGCCAGATTTTGTTTGAGGACCTCAAACTCCCCTCGGTGCGCAGAACCGCCAAGAGAACGGGCTATTCCACGGATATAGGAGTACTGGAGACTCTAGCCAAGGAACATCCTCTGCCTGCGGTTCTCTTGGAGTACCGTCAGCTGGCCAAGCTGACGTCGACATATATCGACGCGCTCCCGAAGCTGGTGAACAAGAGGACCAAAAGGATTCACACCTCATTCAATCAAACGGTGACAGCCACGGGAAGGCTCTCCTCATCTGAGCCAAATTTGCAGAATATTCCCATAAGGACCGACTTGGGCAGACAGATCAGAAAAGCCTTCATACCCAGAAACAAGAATTTCCTGATCATGTCCGCCGATTATTCCCAGGTGGAGCTGAGAATTCTGGCGCATTTTTCCCAGGATCAGACTTTGATGAACTCCTTCAAGAAGGGTGAGGACATACATAACCGCACGGCCAGCGAGGTATTCGGCGTACGCATCGACAGGGTGACCTCAGAGCAGAGAGCCGTCGCCAAGACCACCAATTTCGCCATCATCTATGGAGTGAGCGCCTACGGGCTTTCGCAGCAGACCGACATGACGCCGCAGGAGGCGGCCATGTTCATCGATGTTTACTTCAAAAGATATCCCCGGGTGAAGGAATACATAGACCAGATGATCGAACTTGCCCGAGAGCAGAGCTTTGTCACCACCCTTCTGGGCAGAAGAAGATATATTCCGGAGATCAACGGTTCCAACCGGCAAAAAAGGGAGTTCGCCGAAAGAACCGCCATCAATACGCCCATTCAGGGTTCTGCCGCCGATCTGATCAAAGTGGTGATGATCGACATCGAGAAGGAGCTCAAGAAACGCAAATCCAAGATGATCCTACAGGTTCACGATGAGCTGGTGTTTGAAGCTCACAAGGATGAGTTGGATGAGGTTAGGGAAATGGTGAGGGACAAGATGGAGAACACCGTCGATTTAGAGGTGCCGATTAAGGTTGATATAAATGTAGGGGAAAACTGGCTGGAGGCAAAGTAGTCAACGGATTAAACGGATGCAACCGGTCAACGGATTTAACGGATAAAACCGGTCAGCGGATTTAACGGATGTAACGGATGGAGTCGGTCAACTGATTAAGCGGATGACATGGATAGAGCTGGTCAACGGAGTCGGCGGATTGAACGGATAGTGAGATAATCATTGTATCCGTTTAATCCGTTCCATCCGTTGACAGAATCGTAATCAACTATGCTTTTGATCGGAGTAACAGGAGGCATGGCCTGCGGAAAGACCGAGGTAGCTAAGGTCTTTCAAACGAAGGGGGCAATTGTCCTTTCGGGCGACCGGATCGGCAAGGAAGTGGTGGAGGAGAACAAGACGGTTCTGAAGGAATTGGCTCGCACCTTCGGTCAGGATATCCTGAACAAAAATGGCACCCTAAATCGGCGCAAACTAGGAAAGATCGCCTTTGCCTCTGAAGAATCCAGAGGGAGACTGAACAGAATCATCCATCCGCATTTGCTAAAAGAGTTAAGGAAGAGGATTCAGAGCATAAGAAAGAAAACTCCCGAAGCAGTGTTGGTGATTGACGCTGCTTTGATCGTCGAATGGGGTTTGGAGAAGGAACTAGACTACCTGATATTCGTTGAATCGAAAGAAGAGAACAAGATCAAGAGATTGCAGAAAGAGAAGGGCTACACCGAAAAAGAGGCTCTGGACAGAATCAGATCCCAGCTTCCTGAGGAGGTCAAAGAGAAAAAGGCTGATGTGGTTATAGGGAACGATCAGGGGCTGGATGAATTGAGAACCACGGCGGAAAAGGTTTGGAGATTCATTGCTGACTTTTTTGTCGAATAGGCCTTCGACCCATGGCTGGCAGGCATATTCGACCTACGCCGACCCTAAGGCAAGAATAAAAAACTCTTGCATTGATCTCTGAAATCGTTATAATGACTCTGTTTTCGGTTTTCACCATGAACCGAGAATTGTGAACTGAACGGGACAATAGCTCAGTTGGGAGAGTGCCCGTACGGGAGGTGGGCGGCGGTAGTTATGTTTTCGGTTTTGACTACGAACGGTGAACCGAGAACCATGAACTAAATGGGGCAGTAGCTCAGTTGGGAGAGCGCCCGTACGGGAGGTCGGCAGCAAGCGTTATGTCTTCGGTTTTCACTACGAACGGTGAACCGAGAACCATGAACCGAACGGGGCAGTAGCTCAGTTGGGAGAGCGGTACCTTCGCAAGGTACAGGTCGGCGGTTCGATTCCGCTCTGCTCCACAAATTCGCCGAAGGCGAATTTCGGTTTACAGTAAACAGAAGACGGAAGACGGTAAGTTCGTAGTGTTTAGCTTTGAAAATCTGAAGGTTTACAGGGACTCTTTGCAGTTTGCCAAGGATGTTTACAGACTGACGAATAAGTTCCCTAAGGATGAAATCTTTGGATTGACGTCGCAGCTTAGAAGAGCGGCTTCCTCAGTGGTCTTAAACATAGCCGAAGGGAGTGGCCTCACCAAAAACGAATTCAAGAACTTCTTGAGAAGAGCGAGAGGATCGGTCTACGAGTGCGTTGCGATTCTGGAGATTGCACTGGACACGAAGTACGTTTCGGAGGAGGAGTACAAGCAGTTGTATGAGCGATGCAACACTCTGGCCAGATCTATCAGCGCCCTAATGAGGAAGATCAAATAGGTTTTACGGTAAACCGTAAACTGTTCTCTGTCAACCAAAATCGCTGCGCGATTTTTTCCCGTGCTAGACGGGGAGTTAGCGGTGCCCTGTAACCCGGAATCCGCTATACCGGGGTCGAATCCCCACCTGAGGTTCTCTCGTCTTCTGGTGGGAGGTTGGGTGTGTGACGTTGAAGATCAGGTCCTGCGCAACTCGAGCTCGCCGAATCCCGCCAGGACCGGAAGGTAGCAACGGTAAGCGAATCCTTGAGTGTGCCGCGGGATAGCCTGGTTGGAGTTGGCTGCCCAGGCTCTTCCAGAAGGCAGGAATCGACGGTGGGTGCACGGGAATCCCGTCCTTCGACAAGCTCTCCTCGAGTCTGAGCGACCTTCCTTCGACACTGAGTCTCAGGACGAAGTGCGGAGTCGAAGACAGGATGGTGAGCAAAGCCGAACCACCGAAAGCGGGATTGGTTTATGGTTCATAGTTCACAGTTCATCGTTCAAGGCATAAAGAGAAAAGGCTCGATTCAAAGGAAAGAAAAATGACTTATCTGGTGATGGCAAGAAAATACAGGCCCCAGACCCTTGAGGAGGTGGTGGGGCAGTCGCATGTAACCACCACCTTAAGACATGCCATCGAGAGCAACCGCATATCTCATGCCTACCTCTTTGCCGGTCCCAGAGGAACCGGCAAGACCACAGTGGCAAGGATTCTGGCAAAGGCCTTAAACTGCAAGGAGGGTCCTACCGCCCAGCCGTGCAACCGCTGTGACTCCTGCAAGGAGATCACCATCGGCAGAAGCTTGGACGTAATCGAGATAGACGGAGCCTCCAACAACAGCGTGGATGACATAAGGGCATTAAGAGAAAATATCAGGTACGTTCCGACCCTGCAGAAATACAAGGTCTACATCATCGACGAAGTGCACATGCTCTCCGGCTCCGCCTTCAATGCGCTCCTAAAGACGCTGGAGGAGCCACCGGCGCACGCCATCTTCATCTTTGCCACCACCGAGCCCCATAGGCTGCCCCAGACCGTGCTCTCCAGATGCCAGAGATTCGATTTCCGCAGAATTCCCACGACCGATCTGGTCAAAACCATCGAGGTCATTGCCCGGAAGGAGAATCTAAAGATAGAGAAGGAAGCTGCATTTGTGCTGGCTCGGAGGGCGGATGGAAGCCTGAGGGATATTCTATCGCTTTTAGACCAGGTGATCGCTTACGGGGGTGAAGCGGAATCCGGCAAGGGCGGAATGAGGACCATCACCACGGAATTGGTCGGCGAGACACTGGGTTTGGTAGATCAGGAGAAGCTGTTTGAGTTGACTGATTGCATAGCACAGAAAGACTCCTCCAAAGGGATTTCGCTTCTGGACCAATTGATCGATTCCGGAATGGACCTTCCTGAATTCGTAAACAGCCTGCTGCATCACCTGCGAAATCTTCTGATGGTTAAGGTAGGCGGGGATTCGAGCGTACTTTTTGATCTTTCAGATAATTACTTGGAGAAGTACAAGGAGAAATCATCACACTTTTCGGATAGCGATATCCTTCGGATGATTAAGGCCGTGGCGGATTTGAACGCTGGGCTGAGGGGAACTTCCGATCCCCGGATACTTCTGGAGATGACCCTGATGAAGCTTTTGAAGATGGAATCCTCGGTGAATTTGGCGGAGGTTCTGGATAGGCTAAACCTCCTGGATCCGGATCAGTCAGGGTACGTTAGGTCGAGCGGTC
>JBAUFO010000131.1:0-25420 GCA_049679185.1 Candidatus Zixiibacteriota bacterium | reverse complement strand
ATAGTATATGATCGGAATTTTTAAGTCCCCGTTGTACTTCCTGGCAAGTTTTATCTGCCCTAAGTCGAATTCGTCGAAGCAGGTGGGACAGATCAAGCCCATTAAATCCGCGCCCGATTTCTTGAGGGAGGTCAAAACGTCATAGGTCATTTTCTCCGGTATGCTCTCGCTCATGCAGGCTTTTCCGCAGCACAGCGCCTGCTTCTCGTGGTGCACCGTTTTGGCGCCGATGGCGGCGAAGAGTTTCTCCAATATGGTGGGATAGTCCGGATCATCCACTCTCATTATCTCGGAGGGCTTGAGCAGGTGGCAGCCGTAGTGAATTCCCACCTTGATGCCCCCCAGAGGCTTTTTGACCGATTCTCTAACCCGGTCGATTCCCAGGTCATCTCGCAGGACGGTCACGATGTGCCGAACGGAGATGGTGCCCTTATACTCCTTGCCGATTCTCTTCAAACGTTGGTTTACCTTCTCCTTGAGTTCCGGCTCATGAGAGAGGTGAAAGTTGGCCTCGGACAAGGTGGCGGTGCAGCCGGAGCACATGGTCACCAGATCCAGGCCGGCTTCCTCCGCGATGCAGATGTTTCGTGCCGCGATGGTGATCCAGGTGAGCTTATCGGTGGCCTTGAAAAATATGGGATCAGGACAGCAGGAGAATCCGTCTAAGTCCACGAACTCTATACCCAGACTCTTGACGGTCTTCCGCACCGCCGCCTCCATCTGGGGGTATTTCACCGTGATCATGCATCCAAAAAAGGGCGCATATTTCATTTTAGAGTCCGAAAATGAGTTTTATGCTCATCGAGGATGTTATCATCCTCGATAATCTCGCTCCTTGTGGATGCTTGCCAGCTATGGATAACATCCACAAGGAGCGAGATATGATTTCTCCACCTTAGGGTTCGAAAAGCACCTTCAACTCATCCATGGGCACGATCTTTATCTCATCCAAGCCCAGCTCTTTTCTTCTCCTGTCGGAAAGGGAGGTGCTCCTCACCGTACGACCGGTAGACTGCACGCTTTGGAGAATCTGCGTAACCTCAGGTGCGGCGGTCATCTTCTGGTAGCAGATGTTCTTCAGTGCGATTATCACCTCGACCGGTCTGACCGCCTGGGGACATCTCTCGTAGCAGGTATAACAGTTGGTGCAATTCCAGATGGGGGAATTTTCTCCGGTGAGGGTATCCTCATCCCCCAGAAGCGTCTGCAGGAGTATCTCCCGGGGATTGAAATCCTCCGAATACATGGCGGCCGGGCAATCTCCCACGCAGGCGCCGCACTGATAACAAAGGCTGTGCGCTTCCCCACCCAGAGTGGAATCTAACTTCTTCTTGAACTCGTAGTTTATTGCCTTAAGCGACATGGGTTGATAGTGAAAAAAATCACAAAGTTCTGCCAAAAATCTTGACTTCACCCGTATTTAACATATTATATACTCGTTAAGTCAAGCCCAAATTTGACGAGGCGAAAGGAAAGGATTGGCGGACAAGATATCCGAGACTCAGGTGAACCCCGAACCAGATCAGGAAGAGGAAAAGGTCCACGTATTCCAGGCCTGGTGCAAAAGATGCGACATCTGCGTGGCTTTTTGTCCCACCAAGGCTCTGACCACGGACAAAGAGGGTTTTCCGGTGCTGACCTACCCGGAGAAATGCACCCTGTGCGGTATGTGTGAGCTCAGGTGCCCGGATTTCGCCATTGCGGTGAGACCGCGCAAGAAGAAGGATTCGAATAGAGGCTGAACTCTAAGGAGCCGGAATGGTCGAGATTGCCGCTCGAAAGAGGGAGAGACTGGTTCTGGGGAACCGGGCTAGCGCAGAAGGCGCCATTGCGGCCGGTTGTCGTTTCTTTGGCGGCTATCCCATCACCCCCTCCACCGAGATCGCCGAGGTGTTGGCGAGAGAACTTCCCAAAGTGGGGGGAAAGTTCATCCAGATGGAGGACGAGATCGCCAGCTTGGCAGCGGTGATCGGCGCATCCGTGGCCGGGGCAAAGTCCATGACCGCCACCAGCGGTCCGGGATTCTCTTTGATGCAGGAGCATATCGGCTACGCCTTCATGGCCGAGGTTCCCTGCGTGATAGTGGACATTCAGAGAGGAGGCCCCTCCACCGGATTGCCCACCAAGGTGGCTCAGGCGGATACCATGCAGGCTCGCTGGGGAACTCACGGAGACTACTACGCCATCGCCCTGGCCCCCTCCTCGGTAGCGGAGTGCTTCCATCTCACCATAAGGGCTTTCAATCTCGCTGAGAAGTATCGTACCCCGGTGATCGTGCTGGCAGACGAGGTGGTGGGACACATGCGAGAGAAGGTTGAGTTTCCCGATGCGAGTGAGATCAGGGTAGTAAACCGAATGAAACCCACGGTCCACCCGGGATGGTACCAGCACTTCGAGATCAATCCCCATTTCGTCTCTCCCATGGCCAGCTTCGGCGAGGGTTACAGATACAACATCACCGGCCTGACCCACAACCCGGACGGATTTCCCACGGACAGGCCACCGGCCATCAAGGAGAAGCTGGACAAGCTAAAGAACAAGATCATGCACAACTTAAACGATATCGTCGAGGTGCGGGAAGAATTCATGGAGGATGCTCATATAGCCGTCTTCGCTTATGGAATCGTGGCTCGGGCCGCCAGACAGGCGGTCCGGATGGCCCGGGACAGAAGAATCAAGGTGGGGTTGATTCAGCCCTTAACCGTGTGGCCCTTCCCGGATGTGTTCATGGAACACATCATGGAGGAGCTGGACTTAGTCATCGTGGCCGAGCTGAACCAGGGACAGCTGATAAGAGAGGTGATGAGGGTCAACCGGGAGAGGACCCGGGTGCGGGGCCTCAACCGCTACGACTCGGAGCTGATCACCCCGGATCAGATCTTCCAGAAGATCAGGGAGGAGAAATAGCGTGCCCTTAATCTCCAAGGTGACTCATAAATATCTGCGGACCAAGAAACAGTTTCCCAACGTCTGGTGTGCCGGATGCGGCATCGGCACGGTCATGGGCGCCATCATCCGCGCCATAGACGAATTAAAGCTGGTTCAGGACGACGTGGTGATGGTCTCGGGGATAGGCTGTTCCAGCCGCATGCCGGTGTATGTGGACTTCAATACCCTCCATACCACTCACGGAAGGCCTTTGGCATTTGCCACCGGGGTGAAGTTAGCCAAGCCAGACTTGAAGGTGATCATAATCACCGGCGACGGAGATGCTTTGGCCATCGGAGGAAATCACTTTATTCATGCCTGCCGGCGTAACATCGACCTGACCACCATCCTGATCAACAACTCCACCTACGGAATGACCGGAGGGCAGGTTGCTCCCACCACCCCTTTCATGAAGATAGGCACCACCGCCCCTTACGGAAACCGCGAGAGAAACTTCGACATCTCCAAGCTGGCTATTGCCGCGGGTGCGCCCTTCGTGGCGCGGGGAACCGCCTATCACGTGGTGCAGTTGAAAAAACTGGTCGAGCAGGCCATCGAAAAGAAAGGGTTCTCCTTAGTGGAGGTTATCACCAACTGCCACACCCTGTACGGACGGCTCAACAGAGAGGGGGGAGCCATAGAGATGTTGAAATGGCAGAGAGATCATGCCATCCCCATCAGCGCTGCCGGAAAAGTCGCTCCGGAGAAATTGAGAGACAAATTCCTGACCGGAGTTTTATGGGACATAGACTTCCCGGAATACTGCGAGGAATACGATAAGGTGATAGCTCAAGCTCAGGGGAAAGAGTAGATCATGGATAAATCCGCTCACTCTCATAAGAGGCCAGACAGGGCCAAAAAGCTGTGCGCGACAGACGATGCCAGATATGAGATCAGGCTCTCCGGGTCCGGGGGACAGGGGATGATCTTCGCCGGAACCATACTGGCTGAGGCCGTGGGGATAGAGGATGGCAAGAACGTGTGTCAGACCCAGAGCTATGGCCCCGAGGCGCGCGGCGGCGCCAGCAGATCCGACCTGGTGATTAGCACAGGCGAAATATTCTATCCCAAACCCCTGAAGCTGGATTTGCTCCTGGCGTTGACCCAGGAAGCATGTGATACCTATTTCGCGGCGCTCAAAGAGGAAGGATGTCTGGTGGTGGATTCCGGATCGGTTACCCAGCTCCCGGATCACCAGTTACATGCCTTTCCCTTCACCCAGATCGCCCGGGACAAGCTCGGCACCCCCATGGTGGCCAACATGATCGCCCTGGGAGCCATCGCCGCTCTAACCAGGATAGTCTCCAGGAAAGGCTTGCTGGAAGCGGTCAAGCGAAGAGCGCCCAAGGGAACCGAAGAGCGAAACTTGAATGCGGTGGAAACGGGATTCGCGTTGGTTCAGAGAGGGAAACGAACACGAAAGCGAAAGTGAGGTCGCTGGTCCACGCCCGAGGCCCATGTTCCCAAAGATCGGTGGCAGACCCCGCAACCACCACCGCGGAGAGTGCTAAAGAGATGGAAAAGGCCTTCCTGATGATCAAACCCGACGCGGTGAAAAAGAATTTGATCGGGGAGATCTTAAAGAGGACGGAGGATGCCGGGTTTGAGATACTCGGTCTCAAGATGGACAAACTCTCGCCCACCAAGGCCAGAAAGTTCTATCACGTTCACAAAGGCAAACCTTTCCTTGAGAAACTGGTCAAGTTCGTCTCCTCGGGCAATGTGGTGGGGGTACTTTTGACCAGAAGAAATGCGGTAAAAAAGCTGAGGGAACTCGTAGGCGCCACCGATCCAAAAGAGGCGAAAAAGGGAACCATCCGGCGCGACTTTGCCGCCAACGTGACCAGAAATGCGGTGCATGCCTCCGACTCTGCCAAGAGCTTCAGATACGAATCGAAATTCTTTTTTTGAGGTCAAGTTTGTGAAATCGTTCACATTACCTAACCAGGAGGAATCAAGATGCCACTCAAAGAGAAACTGGCTCAGAAGATTCCGGAGCTGAGGGAGGAAATCAAGGCTCTGGTGAAAGAGCATGGGGACAAGGTCATCTCAGAGGCGACCGTGCAGCAGGCTTACGGTGGTATGAGAGGGATAAAATGTATGGTCTGGGAGACCTCGTTACTTGACCCCATGGAGGGAATCAGGTTCCGGGGATATAGTATCCCAGAAGCACTGGAGAAGCTGCCCAAGGCCAAAGGAGGAGAGGAGCCTCTACCCGAGGGCATCTTCTGGCTCCTTCTAACCGGCGAGCTTCCCAAGAAGAAGGACGTACGCGAGGTCACCAAGGAATGGCAGGCGCGATCAGAGGTGCCCCAGAGCACCTGGAAGACCCTGAAGTCCCTCCCCACAGACATGCACCCCATGACCCAATTCGCCATCGGGATCCTGTCACTTCAGTCCACCTCTGAATTCGTGAAGAAGTATAACGAGGGAATTCCCAAGACTGAATACTGGGATCCGATGTATGAAGACGTGATGAATCTTCTGGCAAAGCTACCTGCGATTGCCGCCTACATCTATCGCCGGACCTACAAGGACGGAAAGAGGATTCGTGGCATCAAGAGATTGGACTGGGGCGCCAACTTCGCCCACATGATGGGGATCGACAATCCCGAGTATTACGAGCTGATGAGGCTCTACCTGGTCCTGCACTCCGACCATGAGGGCGGAAACGTCAGCGCGCACACAACTCATTTGGTTGGTTCTGCCTTGTCCGACGCCTTTTACTCACTCTCCGCAGGCATGGACGGGCTGGCCGGCCCCTTGCACGGTCTGGCAAACCAGGAGGTTCTGCGCTGGATTCAGAACCTGATGGAAAAAATAGGTGGAAAGGTTCCGACCAAGGATCAATTGTCCAAGGCGCTGTGGGACACCTTGAACAGCGGGCAGGTCGTTCCAGGATACGGCCATGCGGTCTTGAGGCAGACCGATCCCCGATACACGGCCCAGCGTGAGTTCGCCTTAAAACACATGCCTGACGACGAGCTTTTCAAGCTGTGCAGCATGATATATGAGACCGCTCCCGACATCCTCAAGGAGCACGGCAAGGCCAAGAACCCCTGGCCCAACGTGGATGCACATTCAGGCGTGCTGCAGTGGTATTACGGCGTCAAAGAATACGACTTCTACACAGTGATGTTCGGCGTTTCCCGTGCCATGGGCGTTTTAGCGCAACTGATATGGGACAGGGCCTTGGGCCTCGCCATCGAGAGACCGAAATCCCTGACCACTGAGACCATTAAGAAGATGGTGACAGAAACGTAGGCGGTTGACAGCTTTCAGTTTGCAGTTATCGGTTCATGATTCGTAGTCAAAGGTTTTGCCATGAACTGTGAACCACGAACTAAGAACAAACACGCGGCGGGTGTTATTCACCCGCCTTTTTTTCTGTTGCACGGGAACACTGATGCCAGCGAGGGCACAGGTATGAAATCGATAGTGAGATACTACCGGGGTTGCCCAGGGTGGATTTGCCGAAATACAGCGATCTAAGCAACCCTGTTTTGTCAGGTAACTGTCTTGCTCAGCAGCAAGTTCTTTGTCTCCAACTCTGCCAGCTGTGGCACCGGAAGATGGAGTGCAACTCATTCTTATCCTCATTATAGCGGTTACGCTATAGCAAAGATTGTCCACCATACCCGCCACGTGTAATCGTCATCCCCGTTCTTGTCTTGATACCATCCCTCTACCTTCCATGTGACCCCGCCAGTGGCAGGATCATAGCTAACGTCTTTGAAACGGATGGAAACCGTGTTGATATGATGGTCTTTGCTCCGGAAATCCAGGTACCAGCCTGCAAGTTGAACATTGACACAGCTGTAACCAGACCCGATTGCATCAGTCAGATCTGCACTGAAGCTGCTTCCAAAGTCGTCCCTAAGTCCGCTATCTCCATGTTTAATAGTACATTTTGTGAGTCCTTTGGAGATTTTCTCGGAGGCGAGTCTCCCGGTCTGGACCAATCTGGCTGTGGAAACGGTTGGTACGTGCTGGTGGGTTTCTCCATGAACTTGATGCGGCTCTTTTTCGGCCATGATATTTCACCTCCTCTCTTGCCGAGTCGTCAACTCAACACAGCAGTCTCTTTCTTCGGACCTTGTTTCATCACCTCCTTTCTGTCCACCGAGCAAAACATCGCCCCGTTTCTTCATCTCTATTAATGCTGGATCATGCTCCCGGTCTGGCCCGATATCCCAGCTGGCGCGTTGTGGTTGTGGGGTGCCCTTACCCCGCAACTCTTATGGTGCGAGACGAGCTGCGCCACGAATGCGTGTCAGGGCTTGTCGGCCCATTCCTCATTGCATTCTTCGCCGTGATGTGCCCTAAGTTCAGAAGTTCCGCGATCTCCTCCTCCTTGAAAACAGACCGCTTGACGGATGTATGTTCTTCACACAGCTTTTCGGGATCTTGAGACGGGGATGTCAGAATCACGAAATCCGGGGCTTCTCTCCAACTGAAGAGGGAGCGCCCCGGACAGCGCCCCCTGTCTCTCTCCATGCCTTTGGCATGGTTTTACCAGTTTTCCTCCCGCGAAGGCAAACCGAATAAACTGCAAAGCCGAAGCCGCTCGTATCTGGAGTAATGAGCTTTCTGAATCGGCCTTTTTGATTCTCTGATCTTCTCAGGTCTCCTTTGCGATACTTATTTGGCTTTTCACGCTTTCTTGATCTCTTTCTTGAGCTCCTGTTCTTCGAGCTGAAGTTTTCTCTTGCGAACTCTCAGCATCCAGGTGACCCGGCCAACCTCTTTTCTCTCCCACGTCTGGCGGACTGCTACATAATAGTCGCCCACCGGAGTATCCTTGCTCAGCGTGACTATGAGCTTAGCAGGATACCTCGCTCTTCGGTGCAGCCTAATCGGCTGAAGTTTCTGGAGCCTCCCATCGTCCGCGCGCAAACGGGCCACTTTCGCTTCACTGCTTCGCAAGAAGAGCCTTTTCAGAGGGATGCCCAGCGGCCTGATCAGCTTTTCGGGCACCTCCAGTTCCACCTTGATTTCCTTTGGCAGAACCTTGATCACCTCCACCCCCATATCCAGGGTTTGCTTGCCTGATCCCTGCACAAGGAAGGGGAGCTCAACGGCCATCGGCCCAGCTGACGGCGGAACCAGGTCCTTAACGTTGAAATTCCGCCAGGTGACATTGTTGTTGTTGCGGATGTAATCATAGAAGTCGTTAATGTCGCTGAAAGTGGGAATGGGTGGGGCCGGATCAAAGGGACAATCCACCACACCGATAAAGCAGTAGTGTCCGGTGGCTGGAACATCGGCAGACGGCCAGACCAGGGCCCCAGAGACCTTGAAATCTCCCGGAGCTACATTGGGTACCAAAATATCACCGATGTAATTCCAACTGGACGGATCGACAAAGGAGGAAACCGGGGACCAGTAGATGCGAACGGTGGCGTCGTCGGGTATGTTCCCTCTATTCTGCAGCCGAACGTAGACGTAGTTATCCTGTCCAAACTCGGCCTCATGGCCCAGGGTGTTGTCATTATAGGTTGCCAGGCCGAACGCGGTTTGGGGATCGGGGACCAGATCCTTTCTTAAGATGATATCCGGGCTGGTGGAGATGCTGCCAACTTGAGGTTCTTCACCGCTGTCCGACACGTTATCGCGGAGGTAGATATCCGGCAGAATCCCGGTTTGAGGAATGATCAAGGCCAAATCGGGCAGGGGACCGATATGCAGGCTGGTATCGCCTCCCTGCGGAGTGCCAAAGGTGGAAACCAGATGCCGGATCTGCGCGGGAGAAAGCCGATAACCCAGGGAATTCTCCACGATTCCTTGAATACAAAGAGCCACCCCAACCACCATGGGCGAAGCGCTGGAGGTGCCAGAGAATATATCCGTGTATTCCGTCTGGACCGTACCTTCATCGTAGAGATACCCGTAACCACAAGTTACAACGGACCAGTCTCCCCAGCCCTGGCAATTGACCCGTGCTCCGTAGTTGGAAAACCCACATTTCTCGTGGGTGCCGGCAGTACCTGCTCCCACCATGATAGCTCCTGAATCTCGAACAGTTGGATCAAAAACATGTTCAAGCGTGAAGGGATCGGTATAAGCGTCAAGATCATTGCCAACACCACCGTTACCATTACCTGCTGCTTCAACCATCACGATACCCAGGGCCACTGCTAACTGTATGGCCGTGAAATCAGCGTCGTCCATTTCAGTGGGATACCAGTCTCCCTCCACCCAACCCTTTTGGACCTCAAGGAGCAAAACGTCCCCCGGGTCCAAGACATCAACCGCAGCCATAATTGCGGCGGCCACTCCCAGAGGCTCAAGAGAGACCAGCCGCACGGAAGCCAGATTATTGGCAATTCCGGTGACTCCAAGCCCGTTATCCACGCCTATGACCTCACCCAGCACGGCCGTTCCGTGATCGATCCAATCCGCTAACATTGAACCGTGAATTAAGGTGGGACTGTTGCCAAGTAAGTCTTCGTGGTCTGTGGTCCATCCCCCTTCCAAGTCAATGAAGTTTATCCCTTCGCCTCGCCCGCCGGGCAGTGCCCAAGCTGTAGCAGCGTTGACCCCATCAGGAGCAGGACCCAAATACCCCTGACTGGCCTGGAAATCAGGAGTTGGCGGCGAGACAAACGGTTCCACGTAGGCCCGTTCCACGAAATCAAGCTTATTCAGCACCTCCACCAGAACCCTGATTCTGGTCCCGACCTCACATTCAACCCGATAAAACAGGTTGAGATCCTTGATCTGCCTCTCCTTCTCTCTGGTTCTTGCCCTGGCCCTTTTGGTGAGCTCGGCCACCCTCTCGGGCTTCAAGCTGAGGAGGCGGTCAACCTTCACTTCCGGGAAGTCCGATAATGCCTTTCTTATTAGCTCCAGCCCCCGCTCTTCCAATCTTCGTCCCTCAGCCAGCTTAACGATTACGCGGCTGGGCACCGGCTTCCCTGCATCTTCTTTTTTCACATGCTTGTTGTTTTCCATTTTCCTCACCTCTTTCAATTGTCAGAGTTCGTGAAATTGTCATAATGAATACTTGTATCAGACTAGCACCACACCTCACCTGTTCCTCAACCGCTTGAATCAGCCCGTATCTCCATTACTGTTCCTCCGATTGACGCCCCTTCCTTCATGAAAGTGAGGTTGGCTCATCGCCTTACCGTCATGCTCTACTTCATAATCACCTTCGTCATCTTCAGTCACTTCGACAGAAGACCGGTGAACGGCCAAGGATCGCACCGCGCCTTGATTCTCGCAACAAACGCCCTTCAGCACCTTCAACCCCAACCTTCCCCCAGATGCGAATCTCCCCTATTTTCCAGCTATCTCATGTTCCTCCTCCCGGTTGAAGTTGGAATCTTGCGCATTCCTACCTTCTTTCATAGACCACCTCCTTCCTGGACGCCCGGCAGAGTTTCGCCCAGTCTTGTCTATGGACTGTGCCTCCCTCTGATTTAAGATTGCTTAAGAGGGACCAGTTAGTTTGACAATACACCTGCGACCAGCCCTTATCTGTCAGAACAGTTTGCCGATTTTGTACAAGTAACGCTTTAAGGCAGGATGCCTAGCTCCCTTCCGTTTACTTGAGTATATTTATGTTCTTCACCTCCCCGAGTCAAGTACTTTTTTGCCCATGTTAGCACATTACCCTACCACTCACAGGCAGGCCCGCAGGACCTGTCCATCGCTACGATCACTATATTCCTGGGTTCACCTACCGTGCGAGAATGAATGGGAAAATGCTTGCGCTAAGTACCAGCACGTATTTGTCCTGTTGGTAAAACCTTCTTCTTGAGGAGAAATCCCCCGAATTCAGTCGGTATCCGGGGAGGAATGACAGGATTGGGGAGATATGACTCGTTCGCTACCGGCTTTTGAGCGTCTGGTCGAAGAAGTTGCTCAAATCGACATTGCCGCCTGACACGATAATCCCAACTCTCTTCTTTGCTACATTCAGTTGGTCGGATAGTAACACGGCCAGCGGCACGGCCGCGGATGGCTCTGCCACGATCTTCATCCGTTCGAAGATAAGGCGCATGGCCTTGATGATTTCTTCCTCTGTAGCCAGGAGGATTCGGTCGACCAGATCGCGGATAATGGGGAAGGTCTTATCGCCGAGGGAGGTTCGCAACCCGTCGGCAATGGTGTTTGGATTCTCAGACGGGATAATGCGCCCTGCTTTCATCGAACGGTAGGCATCATCGGCATTCTTCGGCTCGCAGCCGATCACCTTTATCCTGGGATTGAGTCCCTTGGCTGTAATTGCCGTCCCACTCAGCAGACCGCCCCCGCCTACGGGAGCAAGGAGGAAGTCAAGGTCTGGGATCTCCTCCAAGAGTTCGAGCGAAGCAGTCCCCTGCCCCGCGATAATGTGGTGATCGTTGTAAGGGTGGATGAACGTGGCGCCTGTTTTCTCTATGACCTTCTCTGCAGTTTTCTCTCGTGACTTGAGAGTCGGCTCACAAAAGGTAATTATTCCTCCATAACCCTTCACCGCCGCGACCTTCACCGCAGGTGCGTTGGAGGGCATGACGATTCTTGCAGTGATGCCCCGTTCACGCGCCGCCAGCGCCAGCGCCGCAGCGAAATTACCGGACGAGTGGGTGACAACTCCGCGCGAAGCCTCCTTATCCGACAGCAGAAACACTGCATTGCACGCCCCACGAAACTTGAAGGCCCCGGTCTTTTGAAAATTCTCACACTTGAAAAACAGCCTTGCCCCCACCATACCATCGAGTGAAGTACAGGTCAGAACAAGGGTCTGATTGATGTAAGGCCCAATCCGTTCATGGGTCGCTTTAACCTCTCGGAGATTAGGTTGTGCTGTCATTTGTTTCCTTTCGCCGGCTCTTGCGGGACAAAAACCTTCAATCGTCGGCACTCCTTCTCGGAACTTAGATGATCTGAGGGTTTGTTCTCATGCCAGTACTGATCCAAAATAGATGCGGATTATGGAAGAGCATTCACTCTTTTGGTTCGGGGTAAGGTACCCCGAACCAACGTTTGAGTTTATTTCAGATAATGTCAACCGGGAAAAGTAAACGGATAATCTACCGAGCGGACTTCTTGAAAGCTTCTTCTGCCTTATCCTTTTCTCCCAATCTGGCATAGGCGATGGCAAGGTACCCCCAGGCTTCCCTGTCCGTAGGCGTTGAGCTCACCAGCTTCTCCAAGATGAGGCTTGCCTCCTGCCACTTGCTTTCACTGACCAAAACGAAACCCAAGTACTTTGCGCTCTCCGTATCGTCGCCTTCAAGCTCCAGGCACTTTTGGAAGGACTCTTCAGCCTTGTTGAGATCCTGGTTCTGCTTTTCGCCTTTATCGAGAATCTGTGCTCTGCTCACGTACAGAAGTCCCAGATGGAAGAACGCATCTCTGTCTTTTGGATCAATCTCAGTGGTTTTCAGCAAATCGCTCTCAGCCTTGACAAAGACCCGATTGTAATCTTCGGCAGCAGACTGGCAGCGGGAGCCAAGCTGATTACTCTTTGGATTGTCTGCCACGGAATCTTTATAAGCCTTGAGTACAACAATTCTTTCCTGCGCCTCTGACAAGAGCAGAAGTCCCCGGTTGAAGTAGGCATCCTGGTACTCCGGATCTATGGCGATAATCTTAGAGTAGGTATCCAGCGCCTGTTCGGCCTCACCTTTCCGGGCATAGATCATGGCCACGTTGACTAAAGCGTTAAGATTTGTGGGGTTCTTCTCCAGGATGGTCTCATAGAGGCCTAATGCCTGCTCGAACTTTTCGGCATTCAGTAGGGTAAAGGCGTAATCGTTCATCACGTTGGAATCGTCCGGCTTGATCTGATACGCCTTCTCGTAATAGCCCAAAGCCTTTTCCAACTCATCCCTGTGCACATGCTCGGCGGCTAAGTTCAGGAAGGCTTCATACCTTGTGGAGTCGATGGCGATGGCCAGCAGGTAGCGTCCGATGGCTTCCTCCTCCAGCATTCTTCCCAGATCCTCTAACGCAGGTTTTGCCTGGCTGAACATCTGATAGATCTCCCAGGTGAGTTTCCCGGCACTCTCCAGACCGCCGGAGAGGCTTTTTAGACTATCCCTGTACTCCGGATATCTGGAGAAATCGGTGAGGAGCTCGAGCTTGAGTTGATCAACCTGCCTTCGCCTCTCGCCCATTTGTATTCCGGAATTCAGCACCTCGACCCATGTCTGTGCCCTTATCTGTTGAATGTCTTCTAGCTGCTGGGGCTTAAGCTTAAGCCTTTCCGCTTTTTGCAGCTCCGGAAGCATCTTCTCATACATTTTCTTCTCAGCGTAGATCTTTCCCAACAGATAGTGAACCTCCCCGTTCAGAGAATCCCGCTCCACGGCCAACAGAAGCTGCTCGGTTGCCTGGTCGTAGTCAGGAGGGGTCAGATCCAGATAGATCTTGGCGGACGTCAGCGCTGGATTCTTGGTGCCGCAGCCCGACAAAGAAACGACTACACAGAAGAGGAATAGAGGTAAAACCCAAACGGTAAACCGCCTTTTCAACTTCCACGATTTCATCGTGCCTCCGAAGAAAATAGGAATTGCCAATCCGAAGCGCATTTCGGGCGCACCCTAAAGGGTGCGACTACCGTCTGATTCAGTACTATGTTACCTGTAATATCTAACCGTATAGCTCAGCGCCACCTCTTCATCAGGGGCTAAGCGAATCTTGAACTCGATGGTACCGGCATCTTTCTTCTCGTAGCCCTGGGTGGACTCTCTTATCTCCCATTCGGTGTAAGCGTAAAGGTGTTCCACCACCACCACCTCAACTGCTTCTTCTTTATGATTTCGCAGCTTGATCTGATATGACTCGTCGGTGATGTCGTCCCTGATTTTTTTGAAATCAATCTTCTGTCTTTCGCCAACTATATCAAATGCGTTCCCCAAAAAGACCCTCACCTTTTCGTTCTTTGGGGTGTGATCGATCCGATCCTCCCCCACGAACTCCAGGGCCTTGTCAACGTCCTCTTTGTAAACCCGGATCTTGCCCAGGGGCAGGGGCATACCCAAGCCCGCGCTCTCGGAATTCTTAAACTCGAGTTCCACCCTGACCTTCTTATCGTATCTCGCGCCGTCATAGGTGAAGATTTTTCTGACTTGGACATCGGTAGAAGGAAAAAGGGAAACTTGCTTTATCTCGTTGTCCTTTATGGTGGCCGGCCTCAGCAGAGTGTAGAGATGATACTCGAAGAATGCCTTCTCCTCGAACTGGGGAGCTCCGGTGGCCGCCAGGTCATACATTTCTGCCTTGGCCAGCCTGGGCGGCCTTCTTTCTTCCCGCACCCGGTGCACCTCTCCTGCAATCAATTTGACCTTGGCCTCCTGGTAAGTCGCCCCGGAGCGATTGTCTATTGATACCCAGCCACCCAACTCCAGGTTCTCATCTTTCTGATCGACAACCGCCACGTATTCCGCGTGCCAGTTTATCCCGCCGGTGAGATAACTTACCTCCGCCTTTCTCTTTCCGTCAACCTGGCTGTCTAGAAGCCAGACTAAGGTGGGCTTGGTGATCAAGCCCTCCGGGAGTGTAGGGAAATAAAGGTCCCGCACCTCGTCCAGCCTCACTATGCGAATAGCTCCCTCCGGTTCCTGAAGGGTGACGTTTTCGCTGGAATAGGAGAGAAGCTTGCCCTTATAGGATTTAGCTTCTCCCGCTGGCCCGGCGGACTTCGTGAAAAGCTCAATCTCCCGGTCTACATACTTCTGCAATATCTTGGTGGAGCTGACCAGATCATACTGATAGTTTTGCTCCAGGATGCTCACCCGGTCGGAGGGATTTACCGGCCTGAAATGAACCGAGGTCGGATCTATCTGCGCGGCCACGTCGGTGAATTTGATGATGCCTGTTCCCTTTTTAAACTCGAGTTCCCGCACGTCCTTAACCAGCCCCAGATCCTGGTTGTAGATGGTAACCGCAACCTCCCCGCAAGCTGGCGGCGGTTCCGTCAAGAAGAAACCGCCCAGGATAAGACCGAGAAGCAATAATTTGAACATCGCCTGAGTTTTCATTTCACTCACCACCTTGGGAATTAGAAGTTTATTGTTCCTCTAAAACGTTGTACAAGCCGGAGAGGATTTTATTCCCGGAACCGGGGTTGCCTGATTCACGAGGCCGATGTTTGCATCGATGAAAAAACTCTGTTATTTCGAGCCGCTTGCTCTGACGAGTCGGAATTCACCCCGGGCAGACGCACTTAGGCAACGGTTCCTAACCGTTGTCTTGTGTGGCACCCCCCATGTGGTAACCTCATCCTATGTCTTTACAGAGAAGAAAAGCGCAGCTGCGCCTCTACCAGCCAACGATCCCCTCTAAGTTTTTGTTTAACTTCTCCAGCATGCTCCTGTACTCTCCTCTTCTGGCCTTCTCCTTGTCGATGATCTCCCTGGGCGCCCGCTGCAGGAAATCCTGGTTGGAGAGCTTCCTGTCTGTTTTTTCCATGAGCTTACTGACTCTGGTGATCTCCTTTTCCAGGCGGATCCTCTCCTGATCCAGATCGATAAGGCCTTTTAAGGGTAAGAATATCTCGGCATCCCGTATCACTGCGCTGGCGGCATGATCGGGCTTGGCAATTTTCATTCCAATCTCGAGGTTTTCCACCTTGCCCAGGCTCTTTATGTGATCCCGGTTATCCTCCAGCATCTTCTGCAAATCCTTGCCGTCCACCTTGACCAAAACGTCCGCCTTTTTCGCTGGCGGCACGTTCATCTCAGATCTGATGTTCCTGACCGAGGTCACCACCTCCTGCACTCTCCTTAACGCCTCCTCCAGGCTCTCGTCTATCAGTTCCCTCCGGCATTCGGGCCATTTCTCCATCGAGACCGGAGAATAGCCGTCACCCGCCCGCCCACCGTATAGATGATGCCAGATCTCCTCGGTTACGAAAGGGGCGAAAGGATGAAGCAGTCGAAGGATGTGATTGAGTGTAAGGTGAGCTACCTTTTGAGCCACAACTTTATCTTCCGCGCCCTCTGGTAAGTTGAGCCTCTGTTTTATCATTTCCACGTACCAGTCACAGAAGTCGTGCCAGATAAAATCGTAAAGGGACTTCACTGCACTGTTGAATCTGTACTTCTCCATCAACCCGGTGACCTCGCTCACCGTACGATTCAGGCGGCTCAAAATCCACCTGTCCTCGAGTCTACCCTCGTTTTGGTCAAGTTGGAACTCCGTCCCGGGGGTAAATCCGTCGGAGAGGTGCGCCATCACGAATTTGGACACGTTCCAAAGTTTGTTGGCAAAGTGCTGTCCAACCTGAAAGGTCCGTCGAGCGATAAGAGTATCCTGTCCTTCCGGTGTCACCAGCATCATGGTGGTTCTCAAGGCATCCGCCCCGTATTCGTCGATTATCTCCAGAGGATCTATTCCATTGCCCAAAGATTTGCTCATCTTCACCCCATGCTCATCCCGAACCGTGCCATGGATGTACACGTCGGAGAAGGGTTCTCTGCCCATGAACTCGTATCCCGCCATCACCATCCTTGCCACCCACAGGAAGATGATCTCCGAGGCGGTAAAAAGCGCCCTGGTGGGGTAAAATCTCTCTAGATCCTTAGTCTTCTCGGGCCACCCAAAGGTGGAGAAAGGCCAGAGCCAGGAGGAAAACCAGGTATCCAGCACGTCCTCATCCTGTCTTAGGTTTTTACTCTTACACTTGGTGCACTCGGTTGGAGTGGTTTTCGAGACCACAACCTGGTCACAATCCTGACAATACCACACCGGAATCCGGTGTCCCCACCACAACTGGCGGGAGATACACCAATCCCTGATGTTCTCCATCCAGTACATGTAGGTCTTGGTCCAGTGCTCAGGATAGAACCTCAGCTTCCCGGTCTCCACCGCCTCGATGGCTGGCTGGGCCAGGGGCTTCATCTTGACGAACCACTGCTCGGAAAGGTAGGGCTCAATCTCCGTCCGGCAGCGGTAGCACAGGGCTACCGGCACCTGGTAAGCTTCGGTCTTCTCCAGGAGTTTCTTCTTCTTAAGCTCGGCCACCAGGGCCTCCCGGCAGGCATATCGGTCCATGCCGGAGAACTTGCCCGCATTCTTGTTCATGGTCCCGTTGGGATTCATCACGTTGATCTGTTCTAAGTTGTGTCTCTGCCCTATCTCGAAATCATTGGGATCGTGGGCCGGGGTCACCTTCACCATCCCGGTGCCGAATTCCGGATCCACGAAATCGTCTGCTACGATCTTGATCTCCCGGTCCAGGATGGGCAGGATGGCGGATTTGCCCACCAGCTTCTCGAACCTCTTATCCCTGGGGTTGACCGCCACGGCGGTGTCGCCCAGCATGGTCTCAGGCCGGGTGGTGGCCACGCTGATGTATTGGTCCGAGCCTTTGATCTTATATTTAATGTACCAGAGGGAGCCTTCCTTTTCCTCCCTATCCGTCTCGTCGTCCGAAAGCGAGGTCCGGCAGCGGGGACACCAGTTGATGATGCGCTTTCCCCGGTAGATTAAGCCCTTGTTATACAGGTGCACGAAGACCTCCAGCACCGCCTCCGAGAGCCCGTCATCCAAGGTAAACCTGGTTCTGTCCCAGTCGCAGGAGCACCCGATCTTCTTGAGTTGGTTAAGAATCGCATCTCCGTTTTTCCTCTTCCATTCCCAGGCCAGCTTTAGGAATTTGTCCCTTCCCAGCTTCTCCTTGGAGGTTCCCTCCGCGGCCAGCTTCTTTTCCAATATCACCTGGGTGGCGATTCCGGCGTGATCCGTCCCGGGAAGCCATTCCGCCTCGTATCCCTGCATCCTCTTCCACCTGATCAGAATATCCTGGAGGGTGTTGTTCAGAGCATGTCCCAGATGAAGCACATCGGTGACGTTGGGAGGCGGGATCACCACGCTGAAGGTCTCTTTTGCGCTATTCTCGTTCGCGCGGAATAACCCGCTCTTCAGCCAAAACTGGTACCACTTATCCTCGGTCTGTTTGGGATCGTAATGCTTGGGCAAATCGTTCAGGCGCATGGGAACTTGTTCCTCCGTCGTTAACCGCGCGGTCTGAGGTTTGGTCTGCTGCGGTATAGGATAATAATGAAACCCCTGCCGCGTGTCAAGTCAAATGGGCACGCAAGACACCATGTCGCGTGTCCTATATTCTTTATATGACCCCTGATGCTGCGGTGTTTGTTCTTATTTGAACATTATCGGCAGCCCCCGGTGAGAGAAGAGGGAAATCCTTGGAGCCCAAAAGCAAAAACCCCCGGTCATTTACTTCCGGGGTTTTTCAGCAACGGCGAGTTGTTCCCTATCGTGTTCGGGCGGGGTTAACCCCCCGCCCGAACACGATGGGCAATGTCCTCGTCGTAAGAGCCGCAAAGAGAGTCGATCAGTATCCGAGCCAATTCAGGGTGAGCATGAAGGATAAGGCGTTGGAACTCACCTCGATCCCATATTCCTTATCTTTGGGTTTCCCCCACGACAGGTAGCCTTCGACGCTCCAATATCTGGAGAACTCATACCCTCCGCCTGCAAAGAAACCAGGCCCGATCCAGGAGTCCGGGGCAGGATCTTCGAACGGGAGACTCCAGGTGGAGAATCCAATGCCGCCGGCAACGAAGGGGGAGGGAGCTTGCGGCTGGAACCAGTAGGTCACTCCCGCAGCACCTAACCCGTTGGAAATCGTCACATTGTTGCCGTAGGCGTTCTCCATTCCGAACCAGGAGACCTTGGAGGTATAGTATATGGCCCAGGAGTTGTCCGGAGCATAACCGATCTTGAAATCGGTTGCAACTCCGACGCTGTTCTCGCGATCCGATTCAAAGCTCCAGGTCCCTCCCCCAGGGGGGTCCCACACTGCCAGTGTCTGTGTATATGAGGTCAAACCGGGACCGATGCCAAACCCTAATAGGAAACCTTTGCGCTGCTGATCCCATGCTTGGGCATTACTGACCAGACCAAACAGAACAAGACCGACAACGACCCAGACGAAACATCTCTTTGTCATAGCACACCCCCTTCCCTAAAAAAGATTTTACAAAGGCCTCAGTCCATACAGCTGGCCAAGCCATCACTTCCTTTGTCTTCATGTTCTTCTTCACCTTATGATCTGGATGTATAGCCATCTGGAAATGCCTACCTTCCTTTTTGCTCACTTCCTTATGGCTCGCAGGTCGACTGCGATGACGACACCATCTTTGGACATATCCTCCAAGTTCATGCCTTGCTTTTTCGCTTCGGCTAGCACGGCGTCTACTTCTGAGGGACTGAGCTTGTAAGCGGCACCGTTAATGAAGTCAATGGCCAATCCTATCAGCCCGCCTAAAAGGATGTTACCTGCGATCCAACCGTCAACACTTCGCTTCAGAGCCATCTCAACGGGTTCATATCCCTCCTTTTCAAAGCGTAAAACGATATTGGACTCTTTCCTCTTAAGTTCAATTACCGCAGGTGTAGTCGCCATCTGAACGTCCTTAACCACAACTTTTGCACCCGATGGCACAGAATTCACACTAATCTTCTGGCGGGTTCCGTGTACAATGGATGCACATGAGACTATAACGAGAACTGTGCCAATCCCCCCAAGTAGCAATAAGGAACATAGCCAAAATAGCTTTCTTTCTTTTGTCATTTTGAACACCCTCCCCTCTATTCGTTATAGGTCCTTCAAACTGTCGGGAGTAACCCCGGACATAATTTCAAGAAAATGCTAGCTCGAATAGCACCTCCTTTCATTAAATGAAACATCGACTGGCTAGCTTTAATGTATCAAGTGCTGCCTGTCCGAGCAGCGGTCTACATGCATCAAATTCAGATTCAGATATCGGACCATAGGTTTTACATAAGCAGATATCAGAACGTCGCCAAGAGTTTTCTACAGCCAATCCAGAAAAAAACTCATCTTTTTGCTTCGGGCGGAGGTTTAACCCCCGCCCGAACAAACCGAGAAGCTCTGGTTTACTCGCTGCCAGCGAACAGATAGTAGGTCACTCCGGCGCCGAAGGTCAGGAACCCATGACTGCCGAAGTCATCGCCGAATTTACCCTTGTCTTTTGTCATCACCATGTGGTAGTTGAGCCGTCCGAATACGGCCAGCTTCTCCGCGGCGAAATACTCCACTCCTCCGCCCAGATTGAAACCGAAGCTGGTGGCCTTAAGCTCCTCATCTCCGGCTGTCCCGGGGATCAATTCGCCCGCGAAGATCTTGTCCGTTCTCTCGTTCCTGGAAAAGAACCACATGTACATTCCCACTCCGGCGGTGACGAAGGGATTGAGCTTGTTGTCCTCGGCCTTCATCATGGGGCCGAAGTTGAAAGTGCCGTTGACGGCAACGTAAGGTATGTTGAAAGCCGGGGTGGCATCACCCAGACCTGAAGGCTTTTCTTCATCCTTCAAAGGCATGTAGCCGTAGCCCCCGTTGAGCCCCACAGCCACCCTGTCCATTACCACGTATTTTATCTCCACGGCGGGAAACCCGAAAAAGCCCACCACATCAGAGAGATTCTTATCCGCGTTGATGCCCCCGTTTAAAGGCATGATCCCGCCGCCCCAAGCGCTGAAGCCTATATGGTTGGACATATCCATACCATAGGCGGCACTTGCGGCCAGGATTGATATGGCCAGGAAAAAGCAAATTTTCTTCATCCGCCATCCCTCCTCTTCTCTTTAAGTTTAAAGGTTAACTGAGAAATTTGCCCTCTCTTTTTTTAGATAAGACTGTGCTGTCTCACCCCCTCCCTCATGTTAGGCTTTTTATCTGCCGGGTCTCTGTGTTAACCTGCGTTCTCCCTTTCCTTGAAGTTTCAAGCAAGTATAAGACCACCCAGGATGTTTGTCAACATCTTTTTCTGATACCTGGGGCCATCTGCTCCAGGGCATCCTTTTTCGATTATATTTCGCTTGACACGGGGGGGAGGGTTAAGTAACTTAGCTATTCCTGAAAAAGTGATAATTGTGCACTGATCAACGGCTGGAGCGAAAGGAGGAAATTTTGAAGGAGAGGATAAGAGAGGTTATCGACTATCTCAAGAAGAAGAAGGTGGAGTACGCGGACGTCCGGCACCAGAGACGGAGCGTCGAGGATATCAAAGTCAAAAACGCAAACGTGGAATCCCTGTCACGCAGTGACGACCAGGGTTTCGGTATAAGGGTGATCAAAAACGGGGCTTGGGGCTTTGCCGCCAGCTCCCTTTTCACCCCCGACGAGATGAAAAGGGTGGCTGATGCTGCCATCGAGATCGCGCAAGCCTCCGCCCTCACCAAGAGGGAGGAAGTCAGGCTGACCCCGACCGAGATCCATAAGGATTCGTATAAGGGCGACTGTGAGGTCGATCCCTTTGGGGTTCCCATCGATAAGAAGATAGGCCTGCTTTTGGGTGCCTGCGATATTCTGCGCAAGAATCCAAAGATAAAGGTGGCGGAAGGGTCGATGCAGTTTTTCAAAACCGACAAGATCTTCGCCTCCACCGAAGGCTCCTTAATAGAGCAATCCATGGTGGAGAGCGGTGCGGGAATCGTCGCCACGGCGGTGGAGGGAACCGAGGCGCAAAAGCGCTCCTATCCCAACTCTCACGGGGGCGATTATGCCTCCAGGGGTTACGAGTTTGTGGAGGAGATGAGGCTTTTGGATAATGCAGAGAGGGTCAGAGAAGAGGCTGTCCAGCTTCTGTCTGCCCCGCCTCTGCCGGAGATGGAGACCACCATCATCATAGCTGGCAACCAGATGGCTCTTCAGGTTCACGAATCGTGCGGACATCCCACCGAGTTGGATCGGGTTTTAGGAACGGAGATAAGCTTAGCCGGCGGAAGCTTCATGACCCAAGATAAGCTGAACGAGCTAAAATATGGCTCGGATAAGGTGACCATCGTCGCCGATGCCACCATTCCGGGAGGATTGGGCAGCTTCGGTTACGACGATGAGGGGGTCAAAGCTCAGCGGGCCTACCTGGTGAAGGAGGGCCTGTTCGTCGGATATCAAACCTCCCGGGAAACCGCGGGCGTGGTCGATCAGCAGAGCAACGGCACCATGCGGGCGGAGAGCTGGAACCGCATTCCACTCATCAGGATGACCAACATAAACTTGGAACCCGGAGAGTGGGACTTAGAGGAACTGATCAGGGACACCAAGAATGGGGTTTTCTTGGACACCAACAAGGTTTGGAGCATAGACGACAAGAGGCTCAATTTCCAGTTCGGGGTAGAGGCCGCCTGGGAGATCAAAGATGGCAAGCTGGGCCGAATGTTCAAGAACGGCACCTACACCGGAATCACACCCCAGTTCTGGAACGGATGTGATGCGGTATGCAACCGCCAGTACTGGCGGATCTGGGGAGTGCCCAACTGTGGAAAGGGTGAGCCCATGCAGACCATGCACGTGGCTCATGGAACCTCGCCTACCAGATTTCGCAACGTCAAAGTGGGAGTCAGCAAATGATGGGAAAAGACAAGATACTCACCCTACTGAACTCGGTTCTGAAGAAGTCACAGGCGGATCAGACCGAGGCGGTATTCATCGGCGGCGAAAACGGGCTCACCCGCTTCGCCAACTCCGCCATCCATCAGAACGTCTCGGAACGCAACAGCCGGGTATATCTACGGGCCGTTCTGGGCAAAAGAATAGGGGTGGCATCGACTAATTCTCTCATTCCCAAGGACCTGGAGAAGGGCCTGGCCAATGCCACCGAGATAGCCGAAAACCAAAAGGAGAATCCCGACTTTCCCGGGCTGCCCGGCAAGGGTGATTTCTCGCCGGTTAATACTTACTCCGAAAAGACCGCACAGTTCTCCCCCACCCAAAGGGCGGAAGCGCTAAAGAGGATATTTGACAAGGCAGGCGGGTCTCAGCTTACCACTGCAGGATCCTTTACCACCGGCAGCTCCGAGATCGCTGTGATCAACAGCAACGGGGTGGAGTGTTATCAGCCGCTCACCTCTGCTTATCTGAATCTGATAGTGATGGGGGACAACAGCTCAGGCTTCTCTGATCACTTCTCCAGGGACGTTGGCCAAATCCCGGTTGATGATCTGGCAGAGGTGGCCATCAGGAAGTGTGTGGAGAGCAAGGATCCGAAAGGGGTGGAACCCGGAGAGTATCAGGTGGTGCTGGAACCCTCAGCCGTGGCAGCCATGGTGGAGTGGATGAACTACATCGGGTTCGGTTGCAAGGCCTTCCAGGAGGGGACCTCGTTTATGTCCAACCGGATAGGGCAGAAGATCATGGGAGAGAACGTCAGCATGTACGACGACGGCACCGACGCGAGTGCAATCGCCTTCCCCTTTGACTTTGAAGGAGTGCCCAAGCAAAAGGTTGCCCTGGTGGAAAGGGGAGTAGCCAAGGGAGTAGTCTACGATTCCATCTCGGCCAACAAGGAGGGCAAGAAATCGACCGGGCATGCTCTGACCCCGGACAACACTGCCGAGGGAGGACTGGCCTTGAATCTCTTCATCGAAGGCGGAAACTCCTCGCTGGAGAAGATGATAGAGTCGGTGAAAAAAGGGATTCTGGTCACGCGATTCCATTACATAAACGGGTTTTTGGATACCACCAATGCTCTTTTGACCGGCATGACCAGGGACGGAACCTTCTGGGTTGAGGACGGAAAGATCAAGCACGGGATTAAGAATTTGCGCTTCACCGAGAGCATGCTCAAAGCCTTTTCAAACGTGCAACAAATCTCAAAGGATAGAAAAATCGTTGCCTCCTGGTGGGAGGACGTGGGCTGCATAGTGGCCCCTGCCATGCTGATCGACAAGTTCAAATTCACCGGGAAGACGGAGTTCTAGACCACGGTTTTCTCGGGTAGTTTCTAACAAGAAAGACCCTCGGCAAACAAGAAAAGCCCTCCGGTCTCAAAACCGGAGGGCTTTTTTCTTGGGCGAGTTAGAATTCTCTACTTGATCAGAATCATCTTCCTGGACTCAGTGAAATCTCCCGCCTGAATCCGGTAGAAGTAAACACCGGTTGTCAACTCCTGCCCTCGAGTGTCTTTTCCGTCCCACATGACCGACCTGCGTCCGGCGCTCTGGTGTTGATCCACCAAGACCCTGACTTTCTGCCCCAGGATGTTGTATACAGAGAGTCTCACGTGGCAGTCGATCGGAATCGCATAGTCGATGTTGCAAACAGGGTTGAAGGGATTGGGATAGTTCTGCGAGAGCGAGAACTCCTCAGGCAGCGTGCTCGATTCGCCTGTTTCTTTCACCATCGCTACCAGGCTGATTCGAGGACCGCAGTAGGTCACAAAGCGACATTCATCGAAAGCATTGTTGATGTTATCGACAGCCATGTTGATCTGGGAGAGACTGGCACCACCCGTGGGTTGACCCGCCAGTGCCCGGTTGGCCAATTCCAGTAGGCCATCTACGGTGTTTGTTAACCCCAGGCCTGAGAGCGCAGTTAACACCGGCTGCGGGATCAAAACACCCACTGCAGGCGGATCATCGGGAGTATCAGGGATGCCGTCTGGCCCCGGATCTATGAAGTCATCTTCAGTGCACGGTTCTCCATCAGGTCCAAACGATGCATCCTTGGTCTCGATTGAATCGCAGAGTTCGAAAGTGCCCAAATCGCAGCCAAGTCTTACGTTCAGCGACAGAGTGATGGTTTGAGCCAAGAATACATTCTTGAACCTCCCATCTTTCTTCAGTGGCAGCGGGGGCGAGGTTTGGCATGCGTCCCAGCTGAACGTATCATCGCCAATTGCCGGCAGGGTGTCCGCTGTACCGCCTCCCGGCAGCCTCTTGATGATGCATTCAGCAGCCGCTAACGGAATCGTAAGGGAGCGTCCCGGTTTGCCAACCACAAGCGGCGAAGGAGTGAGCAGGCTCTGGATGAGCGGCAGCGTACCCATACCGAAGTACTTGCCACCTGCGTTGCCGTAGGCGCCCTGTGTGAGCGAGCAGAACTCATCACCACAAGGCTCGGTGGTGAGTGTTCCCTCGCATCTGGTAGTACAGGCGTTGGCATCTGTTACAAGGACTGAATAAGCGCCATCATCATGGGCATAGATGCATGAGTCGGCCGAAGTGAATCCGCTGGGTCCGTCCCACGAGAAGGTGAATGGTGGTGTCCCGCCGGTCGGGTTTACACAGAACTGTGCACTGTCCCCGGCGCAGATCAGTGTATCTAATGGCGAGACAGTACATAACAGTTCTGGCGGTTCAGTCAGCGTTATATTGGCGGTGTCCGGGCAGTCGTTGGCATCCTTGACCACTACCTGGTGAGATCCGGCACACAAATCGCTGAACAGATGAGTCGAGGTGGCTGACACAAACCCTCCACCATCGATCTCGATCATATAGCCAGGGGTTCCACCCGAGAAGGTGGCCGTGATGGTGCCGTCACAGCCTTCGTAACAGAGCACATCAGTGGAATCGAGACTCAACACCACTTCCGTCGGCTGATTGACCGTTATGTTGGCCGTGTCTGCGCAGTCGTTGGCATCCTTGACCACTACCTCGTGGGATCCGGCACACAAATCGCTGAACAGATGAGTCGAGGTGGCTGACACAAACCCTCCACCATCGATCTCGATCATGTAGCCAGGGGTTCCACCCGAGAAGGTGGCTGTGATGGTCCCGTCACAGGATT
>JBAUFO010000130.1:0-13471 GCA_049679185.1 Candidatus Zixiibacteriota bacterium | reverse complement strand
CAAACCAAAAAAAGTCGCTCTGATCGCCTGTATGCGAAAGCTGCTTAACATCATCAGAGCTATACTTATCAAACGTACGCCATTCAACCCCAACTATCAACCCTTGACATGAAAGACAGTATCTACCTGACTATGAATAGCGAATCATCCAGAGGTTCATTGATTTTGATTTCTTTCATGATAGACCCATGTGAATGCCCCAGTCCAACCTTACTTGTAACTACAAACAGGTGAGGGAAGAGGATACCTTCAACCTCCCGCCAATCATAGTATCGTTTGATATCTTTACCGATCCCGAAATCACGGCGTTCCATTACAAATAGGCCGGATTCCGCAGAAAAATAATATTCTCTCGTGTGTCCGTCTTTGTAAGTTTTCAATAAGCGATACATCACCTGCGAATCGAGAGCTTCTATACCAAGCAATTTGTAGGAAATGCCTCTCTTCTTATAATCAATAAAATCGCCATAAATATCAGGAACATATTTGAAATTGCTTTGTGGGTTCTCCTTCCGACCTTCAGAAGTCACTATCCAGACTTTCTTGCCATCTGTTACACTTGAATTACCACTCCTGACCACGGTCTGACGACAAAAATATGGATATTTGTAGTAGCGAAATAACGCCACTTCCTGATTAACTGAGTTGAGGTCGGTCAGGATCAGCTTAAGAGTTTTTATTTTGTGCAGGTTTTCTTTGCCTCCGATAGCGCGGAGATAACTGTCAATTACTTGTTCAGCATTTTTAGCTATGGAGTTTTTGTTTTTGGAAATGAAATCGACAAGTAGTCTGGCATCCCTGATCTCAAAAGTACGGTTGGTACTCTCCAAATCCTTCTCATCAAGCCCTAGTGAACGATATGCTCGACCTAGTTCCAGATAAGCCTGATCGGAATTCGGAAAAGCTTCTATGATCATATTTAATACGGTAATGGCTTCCTGAGTTTTGCCCTCTCGCCGAAGATTACCTCCAAGTCTCAGTAACTCAGATTGTGATATGGAATAGCTTTCCTTTTGTGCACGCATTTCCCTGAATTTTATTATAGCCGCCTCAACCCCAAATTCATTTAGAGTTGTCTCTATTATTGATGCAGATGAGATTTTATCTGTCTCCTGTGCACAAACCACCATTGCCAGGAATAAAGCGTATACTATGAGTTCTATTATTGCTTTTTTATAATATTTCATGAAATATCGTCCTTTGGAAAAACGCACATTTTAAAAAACATAGTACATAACTATTGTTTATATAGTCTTCTCGTAAGACCTATTGGTCGCAAAACTGCGGCATAACACACCGCAATGCACCGAGGTGTAAGTTTTGCTCTTCCAATAAGATAAACCGGTTAAGTTGATACACAGGAGGTATTATATGGTTTCTATATAACATGCCGATGCGCTCCTCGCATAGAGACTCGATTGGGCTGCGGACCCCATGCCCGCCACGGTTTAAAACATGAGTGTAAATCATAGTGGTGCGGACAGCCACACTTCGTGCTGAGCGCACTCAGTGCGAAGCAAGGGCTGTCCCTACGAACCCACGTTTTTTTCTTATCAAACACCAAAAAGCGCTTTTTCAACAAGCCCATTAAAGCCCGGTTTCTGAAATCCACTCTGTTTGCATTATTCATTATAGATATTCATGCGGTGTTGTCAAGAACTATGTTGTATACGCACCTAATAGGGAAGCGAAGTCACGGTGAGTTGATTGTCGGGCAGTCTGACGACAGCCCGACCTACTACTACCTCTCCCCCTGTTTCCCCCTCTCCATAAAATGGAGAGGGGGACCAAAGGGGGTGAGGTCATTTCTTTTGCTTTAGCTCGTAGATCGGGTTGCCCGGACGGGGCTGTAAGCCGATCCCGCCGCAGGCGGGAGGAGCTACCCGACATCATTGTCTCCATTCTTGTCGGGCAGTCTGACGACAGCCCGACCTACAGAGCTACTGGACTCTCTTGGTCTCCTCGTAATTGGACCCGATCTCCGCTCCGATTAAGACTATGAAGGCGGAGTAGTATATCCAGAAGCACATCACCACCAGGGTTCCGAACGAACCGTAGATCTGCTGAAAGTTGGCGTAGTTTTTGATGTAGATATCAAACAGGAGTTTGGCCACCTCCCACAAGGCACTGGCACAGATGGCCCCTATCAAGGCTGCCCGGTTGTCGATCTTTCGATAGGGAATGATCTTGTAGATTAAAAAGAACAGCAAAAAGCCCAGCACCAGGGGCATGAGGACGGCAAACAGTTTGCTCATAAGAGCCGCCTCGCTCACCTTCAATCCGATTAATGGGATTTCAACGTTTTTTGCTACGGTGTAGAAGATGGTGAAGGCAAGAGACGAGAGCATGATCAGAACCGAGATCGGCACCAAAAGCAAAGAAAGAAACTTGCTGTGCCAGTAGGCCCTTCCTCTCTTGACCTTCCAGACGATGTTCATGGAATTCTCCACGGCGGAGAATATCCGCGATGCCGCCCATATCAATCCGGCCAATCCGATCAGTCCGAAGACCGTCTTTCGCTGGATAAGATCAGATAAGATGCTGAAGACCGCAGCGGTCGAGGCGGGAAAGGTCTTCAAAAGCAGGCTGGTCACCGCCTCAAACGCCTGCGTGGACGAATGCAGGACGTACCCTGAGACCGACATGAAAAGCAGGAAGATGGGCAGCACGGAAAGGATGGCGTAAAAAGAGATAGCCGCCGCCATCAGAGAACAGTTGTCCCTGTAGAAGGTGTGAAGAAAAGTCTCCTTCATCCAGGTCTTGAAGAAGATTGCCTCCTGATGCAAAATCGAATAAAAGGGAGAGGAGGTGACTTTCGCCAAAAGAGATAGAAGTGACATATCCTTACTTTCTTTTAATCTTCGTTTGATCGCGGGCAAACACTGGCTCGGGCGAACCTGAAGGGACTCTTGAAAAACCGTTTTAGCAGGGCTGAATGCCCTGCTCTATGGATTACTGGTAATTGCGTCCCATAGGGGCGGGAATTTATCCCGCCCCAGAATGTAGCTCCTTCTGCAAACCCTGAAGGTTCGCCCCTTCAGGTCGTCAATCGCCTTTTCCTCCCAGAAGGATTCCTATTGGTTGAAGAGCTTCCACCCGGTCGCAGATCACCTTGACCGATGCGGTGATGGGAATGGCCAGGATGATGCCGATGGCGCCCCACAACCAGGTCCAGAACATCACGGAAACCAAGACCGCCAGGGGACTTAAGTTCAGTTTATCTCCCATCAGCTTGGGAGTGACCACGTTTCCCTCCAGGTTCTGAAATACCAAAAACAGAATCAGCACCCAGATGACCGGCATCAGGGCCTTAAACTGCACCGCCGCCATTATCAACGGCGGTATGGCGCCGATTATGGGTCCCACGTATGGAATTAGGTTCAATATTCCGGCCAGGGGTCCCCAGATATAAGCGTAGTTAACTCCGATGATCAGAAGTCCAACGGTAAATATGACAGCCAGTGCAAAGGAGGTGCCGAACTTGACTAAAATAAAGCCGCGAATCTGTTGGTTTATCTCTCCCAGTATCTCGGTCCCGGTATCCTCCTTGGTCCTGCTGAAGGCCCGGATCAGCTTCTCTTTCAGCATTCCCTGATCATTGAGAATGAAGAAGGTCAAGAACAAAACCAGAAGAAGGCTGAACAGAAAAGATAGGGTGGAGCTTATTCCCCGGAAGAGGTATTTGGTAACCCCCGAGAAATCCTTGAGCTGAAAACTGCTCCAATCCAGATCCTGCGCCTGCGGAGAGAGTTCCTTGTACTTGTTGAGAAGTTCCCCGGAATACTCGACCATGGTATTCCAATACAAGGGGAGCTCCTGAATGAGACTATTCACCTGCCCGAACAGAAAATACCCGATGATTCCGATGATGAAAAAGCTGATTATCAAGACCAATATCACGGCCAGAGCATGAGGAATTTTGATTTTTCTCAAAAGGGAGATAGCCGGGCTTAGGATGTAGGCCAGCGAAACCGCGATAATGATCGGTATCACGATGGGGCTGGCGAAGTACAGAAAGGCCGTCGCCGCCGCCACGGCCACGAAGGGAAGAGCGACGTTCTGCAAGGGGAGATATTGTTTGGGTTGCATCATATAAATAGAGGCGCTTAAAGTTTAAGGTTCAAAGTTTAAAGTTGTGCGCAGGACAAAGCCTGCGGCTACCATGTTTCTTCCACAGTAAGAAACACTAATGCTTCAACGATTTCAAGAGCTTTCTCAGAGGCAGTGTGTTGATCACGTCCTCCGGCTCGACCCACCCTCTTCTTGCCGTGGCCACCCCAAAGCTCATCCAGTCGAGATGGCTATCCCGGTGTGCATCGGAGGAGATGGCGATCTTAACGCCTTTCTCCTTTGCCTTACGGCAGTTCAGGTCGGAAAGATCCAGCCTCTCGGGATAGGCGTTCAGTTCCAGAGCCTTTCCATTAGCCTTGCAGGCATCCATAAGCTTGTCCATGTTTACCTGATAGGGTTCTCTCCTGCCTATAAGTCGTCCGGTCGGATGAGCGATTATGTCCACCTGCGGATTTTCAACAGCTCGTACCATTCTCCTGGTCATCTCCTGTTCCGTCTGGCTGAACTTGGTGTGTACCGCGGCGACCACTATGTCCAGCTCACTCAGGATGTCGTCTTCCAGATCAAGCCGGCCATCGGCCTTGATATCCACCTCGATTCCTTTCAGTACTATGAAATTCTTGCTACCTTTCCTTTGTGCCATCTTCATGTTAAGCTTGTCAATCTCCCCGATCTGCTTTTTCAATCTCTGGGGAGTGAGGCCGTTGGTAATACCGATGGTTGGAGAATGATCGCATATGGCCAGGTATCGGTAGCCCTTTTTCTGAGCTGCCTTGGCCATCTCCTCTATGGATAGATGACCGTCAGTCCAATCGCTGTGGACGTGGAGATCGCCCTTCAGGTCCTTTAGTTCAACCAGATGGGGAAGCTCACCTTTCAGACCAGCCTCGATCTCTCCTTGATCCTCTCTCAGCTCCGGAGGGATAAAGGGAAGTCCGACCGATTCGAAAACCTCCTCCTCCGTCCTCCCGGCAATGCTTTTGTTTCCCCGGAACACCCCGTATTCGTTGACCTTCAGCTTCTTGTCGATTCCCAACGATCTGATTCTGATGTTATGCGCCTTGGAGCCGGTGAAGTAGTGCTGAGCAGCTCCGAAGCTTTCAGGTTTCACCACCCGCAGGTCAACCTGAAAACCGTCTTTAGTCATGATGCTGGATTTGGTCTTACCCTTCGCTATCACCTTTGCACTCTGGGGCAAATTCACAAAGGCATCCATCACCGGCCCTGGCTTTTCCGAGGCGACCAGAATGTCGGCGTCTGCTATGGTCTCCCTCATCCTTCTCAGCGATCCTGCCAGGGTGATCCTTTTTGCCTCCTTGACCTTTTTCAACTCCTCCAGCATACCTTGCGCCCGGGGATAGATGAATGCCAAAGGAAGTCTCTCTTTATATTTTTGCACCTGCGCGATTCCCTGAAGGATGTTTTGCTCCACCTTCACTCCGAGACCTGGCAGCTCTCTTAGCTTCCCCTTTTCTGCCGCCCTCTTCAGTTGGACTGTGGTGTTTACTCCCAACTGATCAAAGATAAGTTTGGCATGCTTAGGCCCCACTCCGGGAATCCTCAAAAACTCAGTCAAGGGAGCGTATTCGGATTTCTTGAGATCCTCGTAATACTTCAGCTTTCCGGTCTCAAGGAGTTCTGTCATCTTCTTGGCGATGGCCTCTCCGATCCCCGGAAGCTCTTTCATCCTGCTTTTGTCCTCCAAAGAGGAAAGCTGATAGGTCAGACCTTCCACGGTCTCAGCCGCCTTGATATATGCTCTAATCTTGAAAGGGTTTTCTCCCTGAATGTCCAAAATCTTAGAGATGTGAATCAGAATGTCGGCTATTTCCTGATTGGTCATTTTAGTGCGACCATCTACCTCTCCCCCTTCGGCATGAACCGTACGGTTAATGCCTCTGTCCCCCTCTCCACAATGTGGAGAGGGGGATTCAGGGGGTGAGGTCTTCGATTGCTCCCAGCCCGACGTTATCCCTGGCTGGGCAGGCATCCGCCTGTTTTTCCGCTGGATGACGGAGATCCGTCTGGGATAACATCCAGCGGGAGCAGAAATTGCGATTCGATATGATAAAATTCAAACGAGTATGTTACCTCCAGAAACCAAAGAAATACCCGGATGCCCGGATAATCAAATAGAGGTGGACAACAAATCCAACACCCATAACGACAACCCAAAAGAACTTGGGTTTTACTTTGGCGATTATTGGCTGTCGATAAAGAACAAACATCCCCACGAAAGTCGCGGCCATGGAGAAGACCAGAGTAACGAACGAAAGCATGGCCGCAGTGGTGACATAAGAGAACGGATGCGCGCCCGGGACGAAATTCTGCAGCCCAATCAGAACAAACGAGATCACCAGATAAATTATCCACCACAGGAAGTAGACCTTCTTGATATCCTCCTTGAAGAATCCTCTTACGCGCTCCGAGACGTTCCAGGTCACATCTGCATTCTGACGTACCAAGGCCTCCGCAATGGTCATCTGGGTATTCAAGAAAAGTATCCAGGCTAAGAGGAGAAAAAGGAAATATCCTATCCTGCCGAGCGGAACGGCAAAGAACTGCGCCTGATGTTTTATCACATCGAATCCGGAGGGGACTAAACCGGCCGGGCGCAGGATGGAATCAGAGAGCCCCACCAGGATGAATATGGTGAAAAGGCTGCCCACAAAGTATCCAATCCACAGAACAAAGCGAGAACGTTTGAGCCACACCCTCAGCCGATTTACGTTCTCACCGTTTCTATCCGGTATAAAGCCCACTGTTTGAGGGCTGGCTGACTTTCCAAACCATCCCGGGATGGCATCCACGTACTTTGCCATTCCCCAGCCGGCATCGCGCATCCAGTAGGTATACCAGATCAGGGTCGGCCCTGCTCCAACCCAGGCCAGGGTTGAACCCAAGACCCACCAGTCCATCTCCGCAGGGATATTCCATACTACCAGATGGTAAAACATACGACCAAAGCTTTCCGGTTTGATCGCCAGCACCGCTGCAACGATGAGAATGATCCATGCCAGCACCGTGGACCAGGTGGCCAGCCGCTCAACCCAGTGACGAGCAACCTTTGAGAAGAAGACAAAGAGAAAGACCATGATGAACGTGATGTAGGCCCAAAAGACCGTGCCGATCTTCACGTTCAAAGGCCAGCCGAGCAGTTCTCTTAATGCGGAAGCGGCTGCGGTTGCCCAGGCGGGAATGGCAAATGCAAGGAACATGAAAGCGGTGATGAAAATCAGCGAGCCGGCAAAGGTCAGGATGCGGGCATTTCCCTGTGCTGCGTGCTCACCCGAGACCACGGTCCAGCGGGCCAGTTCCTGCACCCAGACCGTCTGCAGGAAGAGGACGAAGACCATCAAGCCCATCCAGCCGACGCCGAAGCGGGCGGTGAGATTGGGATAGAGAATCACCTCGCTTGTGCCCAAACCCAACGCCACCGTCATCATCACCGGCCCGATCCAGAGCATGAACTTCCTCTTGGGCAGGGGTTCTGGCACTTCATCTCTTGTGTTTATTTCGATACGCCCGATTTTGTGATCCATTCGATTCCACTCCGATTCCAGTTGCGCAAGTTATAGCCATACACTTTAGAGTGCGCAGCACGTAGCTAGCGCTTTACGCCTGGGCCAGAAAAGCCCCCAAGGCTTGCTATTCATCAGGCTCCTTTAGATTGCGGATCAACAATGGGGTGATTTCATCCATCAATTTATCTACAAGCTCGTTTATCATCTTCTCATCGACGAGAGTTCCCTCTGGATGTTTGAGTAGCGAATTCCTGATTGCCCGCTGGACCAGTTCCTGACGATGCGATTCGTGCTGACTATCAAGAACAATCCGAAGAAAAGACTCGAATCTCTTGCTGACCGTATCATAGAACGCCGGCGGATCATGAAAGAGCTCATTGAGCGACTCTTGGGAGATGACTGGAAGGTTGATTTGGACATCGGACAACTCGGTTCTGTTTAGAATGTCGTATGTGTAGGTTTCTTCTATGTCTCCGATGAAGTTGTGTGACAGTTCCACAACGAAGGACAAGACATTGTAGAGTTCGACAAACGCAACCAGAGTTTTTTCTGAGGGATAGCTTTTGACAATAATGGAGTGGCAAACGGTCTTGTGTGGGTTCACAACGATCTCTAGATCAGGAAAAAATAAACAAACTTCCCTGAAATCGGACTCGTGCTTGAGGAAGGAGACGATGTGAGCCTTATCAAAGCTTAGCTCAGGCCTCTTGTACTTGAGATAGAAGAAAGCCATCTTGACAATCGCCCGCAGGGAATCCCTTCCTCGGAAAACAAAATTCAGCTTCACAAACTCGTCAAGATACTCTCGTCTGTGCTCTGCCTCAGACAGAGCCTTGTCAACGTCTATTTCAGGATATTTGCGCTTCATACCTTCAAGAATTTGTCTAGCTTGATTCATATCTCTTGCTTCGATGTGGATTATATCGCCTTTCTTGGAGTGGTCAATTTCGATGATTGGCTTGACAATTTCTGGTTTGCCGCCTGGCCTTATTAAGTACTCACTGCTTGGAGCTTTGGCTTTTAGAGTCGGAGCCACGCCTCGATCTCGTTTGATGTTCAAGAAGTTGGCGAACAGCTTCAGGTCTTCTGCTAGTTTCGCATCACAATCTGAGCCAAATCTACTGTTACAGCTCCGACAGATGAGAGCCGTTGAGGTGAGTGTCCCTCCTAGGGAGTTTGGGATAATGTGCTCCTCAGATTGGTTGCTTAGGTTTAGATTAGCTTCGCAAATAAGGCATTTGTTCATTGAGGTGAGTTCCTCTCGTTCAGCGGAACAGTTGGTTTGATGTGCCTGTCGGGTCCCCTGACCCAACAGATTCTCTCCGCCAGGTCAGGGGACCTGGCGGGCACCGAATAGTAAACTCATTCCGTGTTTTTCGTAACATGATGCGCAATATTTCTTAGCATGAAGGCTATGAAGAAATTTGTCTTCGATGTGTTCTCGATAGTAAGTCTCGCTTGGCAATATCCCGTTGCCGCATTTGTCGCACACATGTTCAGTTCTTGCCTTTGTTTTCTTTAATGTCTTTAAACCAGTATACTTACCCATGAACTGACCTCTTTTTCCTATGTCTTAGATGTGCCTATCGGGTCCCTCGACCCGACAGATTCTCTCCCCCAGGTCAGGGGACCTGAGGCGCATGGGGCGCGGCGACTATCGCAGCCGCGCTGACACTAGCAGTACAATTTGGCTTTGGCAAATTCAACTCTTTCTCTCTGTGAAGGTTCGTTCTCGGCTCGCTCAACGAATTCACCCCAGGCCCTCAGAGCACCTTTTCGGCGACCTAGCTTCTCAAGGGTTTCGGCCTTGTCGAAAAGCGCCCAATAATGGAACGGATTAATTTCTAAGACACGATTGAGACACGTAAGGCTTTCATTCAGTAATCCTTTCGCCCGTAGGCAATCCGCTTTCATGCTCCAGGCATAGGCTGACTTCGGATCAACTCGCAGCGCAGCTTCAAAATAATGGATTGCAAGGTCATGGTATCCCCTCTCTGTTAGGTTCCTCCCACCATTAATCCATGCCGCCACGTAGCCTGGTTCCAATTTCACAGCTTCCTCAAAACATGTTTGCGCAGAAGCGCGATCGTCAAGCTCGACCATACAGATGCCCTTGTTGTTGAGGGCGGTCGCGTCGTTGGGAACGAGACTTAGAGCCTTGTCGAAACACTCAACGCTTTCAAGCACTCTTCCCAGAGCGTGCAGTGCCACCCCCTTATTGACCCAAACCGAAGCATTGGATGGTGCGATCTCTAGTGCTCTTGCGAGATACTCCAGAGCTTCGCTGTGTTTGCCAAGTGTGCTGAGGCTAGCACCGCGATTGTTTAGTTCCTCGGCCTCATTGCGGGCTATATTCTCCATTTGGAAATCTCTTCCAGCCATTGTCGCGAAAATCCGCTGCAAGTCAAGTCGGATGTCTGTAAAGGAAGAGTAGCGGTCGGAAGGATTCTTTTCTAGACAGCGGGCAATGATAGGCCAAATTCTGGATTTCAAAGGGGGTGGTTGATGCTGGGCGTGTAACACGTACATTTCGCGCCAAAACTTTACCGGTTCGGATGCGCTCGAGAGAAAGGGTGGCTGTCCTCCAGTCCGCATTTGGTATAACACTATTCCGAAACTGTACACGTCGTTCCGGACATTAGCGTTTCGTGCATCCCTGAACTGCTCAGGTGGCATCCAAATAGGTGTTCCAAGGCCCATGCCAGATCCCGTTCCGTGTAAGAGCGATTCGCTCGTTTTGCGACTGCGGCCATCTTCCTGCGCTAACGACAGAAGTATGGCCAATCCGAAGTCAGTTATCTTTGCGTGTTTATCTGTTGTGATTAGAATATTGTCCGGTTTGAGATCGCGATGTACTTCAACCCCGAATTTGTGAGCGTACTCCATACCGCAACATATCTCTATTGCCCACGTCAAGCAAACGTCGAACGGGAGGATTCTCCCGTCCAAGTAATGGCTAAGGCAATTGCGGCCATCTTCATCAGGTCCGATGAATTCCATTTGCAGGAAAAGTCTACCACTGATTTCCTGTGCCCAGTTTGCTTTCACAATGTGGGGGTGAGGGGGAATATTTATCCAGAGTGCAACCTCTTTTTGGAAAGAGTCACGCGCGCGTCGATCGGACAGGAAACGAGATTGAAAGGTCTTGAGCGCCACCGTTTCGCCAGTGTAGATGTTCAGACACACATATACCTCGCCGAACCCCGTAAGTTTCTCGCCCCCAAGTATCCCCTTCACAAGGTATTTGGCCCCTATAGTGTCGCCAACCGAGAACTGCGTTTTTGGGCAATAGTCAGGTTTAACAACGGAATCTTCGGTGTCGGCCTTTTGCGATTTTCTGAAGAATGGGAAACGCATGACTCTGATCACCATATATCGGTACAGTTTGTACGCCGGAAGCTCGGCGCCCCTGATATCGTGTCTGTCTCTCGGCTCTTGTACCCTTCTCCGCTATTGTGTCGAACACCCCGCGAAAGGTGGGGGGATCGAAAGGGGGTGAGGTCTATTCCCAAACCAGCTTCTTAAACTCCTCCTCATCCAACGTGTTAACCTTCAACTCCAGAGCTTTGTCGTATTTCGATCCCGGGTCGGCGCCCACCACCACGTAGTCGGTCTTCTTGCTGACCGAAGAAGAAACCCGCCCTCCCATATCCTCGATCATCTTTCTGGCCTGGTCCCTGGTAAAGGACTCCAAGCTTCCCGTTAACACAAAGGTCTTACCGGAAAGAGGAGTCTTCCTCGCCACGGCCTTTTCTTCCGGGAATTTCACGCCGCCTTTTTTGAGCTTCTCCAGTACTTTCAGATTCTTCGGATTATGGAAGAAATTGTAGATGCTCTCGGCGACTATCGGCCCGATCTCGTGGACCTCGGTCAGATTCTCTATTGACTGTTTTGCCAGTTTATCGATTGACCTGAAGTTCTTTGCCAGGACGTTGGCCAGATGGTATCCCACGTTTCTTATGCCCAGGGCGTAGATCAAGTCGGTCAGACTGGGGTTTCTGCTTTTGTCTATGGCGTTCAGGAGATTCTCCGCCAGCTTATCCCCCATCCGGTCCATCTTCATCACATCTTCTTTTTTGAGGAAGAAAAGATCGGCCTGATCCGAGATGAGCTTCTTGTCCACCATCTGCTCTAAGAACTTGAACCCCAGGCCGTCCATGTCCATAGCTCCTCGGGAGACGAAATGAGCTAAGTTCTCCTTGATCTGGGCTGGACAAGCGATGCCGGTGCAGCGGTGGATCGCCTCTCCCTCAGGTCTCTCCACTTTGGAGCCGCAGACCGGGCACTTGTTGGGCATGCGGAATTTCTTCTCTTTGCCGGTTCTTTTGGACTGAATCACGTTGACCACTTCGGGAATTACGTCGCCTGCCCTTTGAATTGTGACGCTATCCCCGATGCGCACGTCCTTCTTTTTCACCTCGTCTTCATTGTGCAGGGTGGCCCGGCTCACCTCCACGCCGCCGACCCTGACCGGCTCTAAGATGGCCACGGGAGTCAACGCACCGGTTCTGCCTACGCTGACTAAGATATCCTTGACCCTGGTGGTCTCTTGCTGGGGAGGGAATTTCCATGCAACCGCCCAGCGCGGGCTGCGGGAAAGCTCACCCAATCTCTCCTGAAGCTCGAACTCGTTCAGCTTTATCACTATCCCGTCTATGTCATAGGGAAGGTCGTTCCTGGTCTTCAACAACCTTTCGTAGAACGCCTTGACCTGCTGCACGTCGTGGCAGAGTTCCACATATTGGCTGATCTTGAAACCGAGATCCTTCAGATACTGGATGCTTTCCCAGTGATTGGTCAGCCCTTTTCCCTCGACCCTCCCCACGCCGTAAGCAAACATGCTCAAGGGCCTGGAGCTGGTGATCTTAGAATCGAGTTGTCTGACCGAGCCGGCGGCGGCATTTCGGGGATTGGCAAAGAGAGGCTCGCCCGCCTTCTCCCTTTGCTTGTTTAACCTCCCGAAGTCATCCTTGTTGATTATCACCTCACCCCTCACCTCGATCAAACCAGGAGGATTCCTCCCCAAAACCTTCAGCGGAATGGTCTTCACGGTCTTGAGATTCTGAGTCACATCCTCGCCGGTCATCCCATCGCCGCGGGTCGACCCCTGCGAGAAGACCCCTTTACGATAAACCAGCTCCACTGCCAGGCCGTCGAACTTCGGTTCCACGGTATATTTTATTCTCTCTTCAGCAACCTCTGACAACTCCAGCACCCGCCGGTGAAAATCGAGGAATTCCTCCTCCGAGCTGCTCTTGTTCAGGCTCAGCATGGGCAGACTGTGCCGAACCGTCTTGAATGCTTCAAGCGGCGGAGCGCCTACCCTCTGCGTGGGCGAATCCGGCGTGACCAGCTCCGGATACTTCTTCTCCAACTCTACCAACTGGTCGAAGAGCCGGTCATATTCGGCGTCCGAAATCTCAGGGCTGTCCAGAACGTAGTACAGGTGGTTGTGATAGTTGATCTGCTCTCTTAGGCCCTTTATCTTTTCTGTTGTCTTCTTGTCAGGTTTGGCCATTTTCTTGTTTGGATGTTCCCCCTCAATGCGCGACCGGGCAGCTTCCCCTCTTCAGAATCGAATCTGAGTCTTTGATTTTGGCTCTTCTCCAATTCAGTTGTCATCATTTTTCATAAAAGAAGGTATCTTCTACACTTAGGTAGCACGGCACTGCGAGAACTCACCCCCTGGCCCCCTCTCTTAGCAAGAGAGGGGGAACTAAAGGGGGTGAGTTCAAAGAATCTGTTGGTTTTTTCCTAATATAAACATAGAAAATCGCATACCAGCATGAATGCTTCACATCAGCCTATTCTTTAGCAACTCTTTTGGAGTAGAACCTTGATTTTCAACTTTGAACTCCAAACTCGCACTTCTCATC
>JBAUFO010000129.1:0-3498 GCA_049679185.1 Candidatus Zixiibacteriota bacterium | reverse complement strand
ATATAGTGCTCAGCCAGTACTGCATAATGCTGATCCAGGTTGTCTTTGTACATCTGCTCAATGGCATCGCCTATGTCCAGGTGAAGCTTCTTCCTCTTCTTGGTAATTATCGAATCATAGACCACCTCGCGGGTCAGGGCATGCTTGAATATATAGGTCGATTGGGGATATATCCCCCTTTCGTAGAGGAGCTCTGCATCCCTTAAGGCTGACAGGTGGGACAGCAACTCCTGTTCTGATATGCCAGTCACCCGCTTCATCAACTCGTAGCTGAACTCTCTCTCAATCGCACAGCCCGTCTTAAGCACGCCCTTGGCCGCTTCGGGTAACGAGTCAACCCTGGCCATGATGACATCTTGAATCGTACCCGGTATGGTTACATCATGAACATCTCTGGTTAGAAAATATCCACTATCCCTCTTCTCGATTATCTCAAGGTCTTTGAGGGACTTTATAAACTCCTCGATGAAAAAGGGAATCCCTTCCGTCTTCTGCAAGACCAACTCCTCAAGGTCCCCCGCTATTTCCTCCGTACCCAGGATATGAGCTACCATCGCCAGGCTCTCGCGGTTGGAAAGCCGGTTCAAGGTTACCTGGCTGTGATACGACCTGCCGCCCCAGGTGTGCACAAACTCAGGACGATAGGTAAATATCAAGAAGACCCGTGCCCCCGATATAGTATCCAGCCAATACTTCAAGGTCTCCTCGGTGCTCCTATCACTCCAGTGGAGGTCCTCAATGGCCATTGTCAAGGGCCGTATCTCTGCACCCTTCAGGATAATTCGCTTTACTGCCTCGATAATCCGATCTTTCCTGGCTTCCGGGCTCATAGATATGTTGGCTATTCCACTGTCCTTGACCGATAGCAGCTCCAGAAGATAGGGAAGGGTGTTGGCCTCGTCTGCACCTAATAGCTTCAATCCTTCTTTCACCTTATCCCTGACCCGGTAGTCCTCGTCACTTTCCCTGATATCAAAGTTTGACTTCAAGAGGTCTATGACCGGATGATAGGCCACGCCCCTGCTGTATGAGAGGCACCTGCCCTCCAAAAAGGTAGCATCCTCGCTGGCTATGGCCTTTCTGAACTCATACAGCAACCTGGACTTGCCCACGCCAGCCTCGCCCATGATGGAGAAGGCCTGGCCCCTGCCTGCCTTAGCCCGCTCGAAGCCATCCAGCAACAGCTCGAGCTCCCTCTCCCGGCCCACAAAGGGGGTCAGGCCCCACTCAGCGCTTACGTCAAACCTCGTCCTTCTGGTGCTGGTGGTGATCACCCGGTAGGCCTTGACCGGCGCCTCCTTCCCCTTGACCTGTTTCTCCCCCAAGGTCTCAAAGCGGAAAAGGCCCTCGGTGACCTTGAAGGTCTCATCGGTAACATAGGTGGTGCCCGGCTCCGCTAGACCCTCCATCCTGGAGGCCAGGTTCACCGTATCCCCCATGGCGGTGAACTCCACCCGTAGATCATTCCCCAGGCTGCCGACCACGACGGGGCCGGTGTTGATGCCGATGCGCATCTTTATCGGGTCTATCCCACTTTCGCTCTTTAGACGATTGCTGAACCTGGCAATCTCCCTGTGGATGGTTAAAGCGGAGCGGATGGCTCTCTGGGGGGCGTGCTCTATAGCGATGGGGGCTCCAAACAGGGCCATGATGCCGTCGCCGGTCATCTTGTTGACGGTGCCACCATAGTCGAGGACCTTGTGGATCAGGATCTCCAAGACCTCATCCATGATGGAGTAGATTTTCTCGTGGCCGAGCTTCTCGGAAAGCGGGGTAAATCCCTTCATGTCGCAGAACATGACGGTGACCTGCTTGCGCTCACCTTCGATTTTGTCCCTTTGAGCCAGGATCTTCTCGGTGAGCCCTCCAGGCAGGTAACGCTGGATCTTCTCTAGTTTCTCGTCAAAAGAGAGGTCTCTGGGAGGCTGTTCGGAGGGAACTGCCAAATCATGGCCGCACTTTCCACAGAATTCAAACTCAGATGGGTTTGAGAAATTGCAGTGTGGGCAAATCTTTTCGAATTTGGTTCCACATTTACCACAGAATTGAATCCCCTCTGGATTCTCAAACTGGCAATTCGGACATTTCATTGTTTATCCCCACAAATGCGGTCTAACAAGGCTTAGAGCTGAACATCACGGGAACTATCGCAACCTTCTGACCCACATCCTTGACCACCCGCCTGGATATTAGTCTTGAAATTCTACTTCTTATTGATACTATTCTACCGCTATCTAAGAAATTGTCAATAGTTTTTAATGCGGTGTCAAAGACGTACTGTAGCGCTAGGGAGTCACAAATCGCTAGATTGTTATCTGACGCCAGACAGCTATAAAATTGCCCACCTTGTTACGAAGACTGTAAATGGGATTGCGGTGTCACAATGACATAGAACTTCTGCCGTTCAGCGTGCGTGCTTGAGGTAACAGGACAGACTTTTGTGTGATTCCATGGTTGGGTATTCTGCGGTATTGACTCGGCTGCCTCAGTCTTGATAATAGACAGTGACACCCCTCGCCTCAAGCTCAGGTATGTATACGTTGACGGACTCTTCGCTCAGTGGATTGTTCGCGAGATGAACTGTATCCCCCTCTCCCAAATCAGTGTTGTCCACTAGGGGCGATACATCGCTTATCTGGTTATCGTAAAGATAGAGCCATTCCAGACTGGTCAGATTGGCCAGAGGCGAGATATCGCTTATCTGGTTATCCCAAAGGAAGAGTTCTGTCAGGCCGGTGAGGGTAGACAGAGGCGACAAATCGCCTATCTCGTTATCTGAAAGGAAGAGCACTGTCAGGTCGGTGAGGTTGCCCAGGGGCGATATGTCACTTATCTGGTTATCCATAAGCATGAGCGTTCTCAGGCTCGTCAAGTTGGCTATGGGCGAGATGTCGCTTATCTGGTTACGGTAAAGGCTCAGTCTTGTCAGGTTGGTGAGGCTGGCCAAGGACGAGATGTCGCTTATCTCATGTTGATTGAGAACCAGTTCCGTCAGATTAATGCAGTGCTCGAGCCCGCTGAGGTCCGAGATCATCTTTCTTCCATAGCCAGTAGCACAAAGGCTGGTGAGAGTCTCCAGGTCTGGCGGGTAGAGGGGCCCTTGAGGTATCTCGATGGCTTCCCTTACTGCCACCTCCAGATTCGCGTCGGCGAAGGTACCTGTCGCGGGACGTGTGGCAACTACCACCACGACAATGACCACGATGCACACTATGATGATTCCCGCTATTGTCTTCTTACTCATTCCATCTTCCGTCTACAAACGCTTGTAAGGTCTGTACCATAGGCCACCCGGCGGAAACTGTCAATACCGCCTCATACGTGTACGTGTGACTGCACTTTTGTCAGGATTGTCGTGTCACTTGCGCTGACTTGTGCAGCACTAGAATCGGGATAATAATCCTCCCACATATATACGCATGTCGACATCCCGACCTCAGCTCAATGTCACATCTGACGAAAACTGACCTAACAATCCGTCATCTCGCTACCTCGCGG
>JBAUFO010000128.1:0-7022 GCA_049679185.1 Candidatus Zixiibacteriota bacterium | reverse complement strand
AGAAAATCGACAGATCTCGCGGGGAGTTCGTCTTTCCGGTAACCGCAGACCTCGACGGACCATCTCTCCTCAGAATCGCGGCAAGAGACAGTTTCGGCGCCTCATCCGAGCGGAGGTATCTTCCTGTTAACTTAGATCAACTCGAGGACCCAAACGAGGAAGACTCATTGGAGTTGGATCTGAAGTACGCTTTCAAAGATAACCTGTTTATCATCGATTTGGAATTCAATCAGATATTTAGAGCAGCGCCCCAGCTTTCACTCAAGTCCGGCGGATTTGATTTAGATCCCCTTTTCTCCGAGCAACTGGATGAGAGAAGCTATCGTTCGGTCTTTCCCTTTTACTTGACCGAATCCACGGAGTTGTCTCTTTTGATAAACGGCATGAGCCTGCACGGAGATACGGTTTGCTTCAATGAGACCATCCCCATCGCGATAATAACCAGGTGGGGCGGAGGCAGGGCTGCAAGCCAGGACGGCGAGGCGAAAGTTGAGTTTCCCCCGGATGCAGTCTATCAGGATATAAACGTAAGCATAGAAGCTGCGGAGGGATCTGGGGTCCAACACAAGCTTGTCGGAAAAACCTACTCCTTTGAGCCGTCTACGGTTCCTTTCAACGGACGGGCACGGGTTTCTCTAAGGTACCCTGAGGCAGGTTGTGATCCAGCCAGGTTAGGGCTCTATGAGCTTATAGGTGAGGGGGGTTGGAGGTTCATAGGTCAAGAAGTAGATTCCCTGAATAGATCGGTTGCGGGAGAGGTGAGATATCTTTCCCGCTACGCTCTGTTAGAGGATACGCTGCCGCCGAAGATCAGCAGGGTCTCAATCGCTTCGGGGGAGAAGATCAGGGTGAAGAAGCCAAGAATCACCGCAGTGGTGAAAGACGATCTCTCAGGGGTCGGAAACGACGAAGACATGGTGGTGGAGATAGACGGCGAATGGATGATACCGGAATATGACCCGGAGAAGCAAATTCTTGTGACCCGGCCGATCTCACCTTTGGCTTTGGGCAAGCATCTGCTCACCATCTGGGTCAAGGATCGGGCAGGGAATGAGACCGAAGTGAAAAGAGAGTTTTTCGTCGTCGGAAAATGAGTCTAATCTGGCAGGAAGCGACGTCCACCTCAATGCAGGAGAGACCCGGCCAGATCTAAAAGCGAACAGGAGCGCAACTTGGTCAAGATCAAAATTATCTCAGTTGGCAAGACCAAAGAGAGCTGGATCAAAGAGGGAATCTCGCATTATCAGAAGCTTCTGAAAAGATACGCGGAGCTGCAACTGGTGGAGATCAAAGAGGAGAAGATCACCAAATCCAGAGCCGCAGAAGATATTCTGGATGCCGAAGCAGAGAGGATTTTAAAGCACATTGACACGACCAGCCTGACTATTGCCCTGGAGCAAAAGGGCGAAAAGCTGAGTTCGGAAGGCTTTGCAGGATTGCTAGGGAAGAAGCTGAGTTTGGGGCGTGGCGAATTCACCTTCATCCTGGGCGGTGCATTGGGACTGTCGCCCAGAGTTCTAAGCAGTTGTTCCTTTAGATTATCCCTCTCCGAGATGACCTTTACCCACGAGATGTCGTTAGTCATCCTGCTGGAGCAAATCTACCGTGCTTTTTCCATCCTTAAAGGGACCAAATATCATAAATAAACGTCTCGCCCAAGTCAGACTCTACATTCACCCCAGGCGAGCGGTACTTCCTCACCCTTTAGGTTAGACTTCACTCGAGTGGTTCGATGAGGGCATCCTTGCCAACAATTCCGAGCGACAAACAGGGTGTCGCAGGTTGCCGTGCAGCGCCGTAACAGAGAGCGCGACTCGGGAACTCCGGCCTTCCCTCCGTTCCATAGGACATGAAAGATGAAAAAAAATCGAGAGTCGCCAGTCAGGTTAAAACTCGGGGAAAAGTCCAGCGAAAAAGCTCTTTGTTCTCAGCCCAAGAGTCGTCTCTTTCGAGCCTTAAGAAGGCTTCTCCCGTCCGGATCTCTCGGTGCTTTGTTTCAACTGCCTGAAACCACCAGAGAGGATTCATCCTGAAGGAGACTTGAGCCTTCTTATGGCTTCCCCGTCGCTGCAGTCATGGGACACCTGATTGCTGGCGACTCTCCTTGAAGTCAATACTCAGATTTGATACAATGTAGTCATCCTACCTGGTTTCTCGTCAGCCTCCTGGTTGTGGGGTATCATTCCTCTCATCCAGAACGGTTGAAAACTCTTCTTCAGCTTATCGATTCTCTCGGTGGTAACGTTCCGGCGGGTGGTTACCTTACCTGTTCGAGCTTGTCGTGCCGGTCTCTTCTCGTCGGTCAGCCGCAAAAAGTTGTCCATAGTTTGCTCCTTTTTGCTATTTCAGAAGAATCATTTTGTTCGTTTTCTCGAAAGTGTCGGCTTCAAGCCGATAGAGGTAAACTCCGGTTGACACGGAGCCTCCCAGATCATTGGTGCCGTCCCAGGTTGCCCTATAAGTACCTGGCTTTTTCTCTTCGTTAACTAAAGTGTGGAGTTTCTGTCCCAGCAGGTTGAATATCTCCAGCTTGACGTGTCCCTCCCGGCGAACGAAATACACAATCTCTGTGGAGGGGTTAAATGGATTCGGATAGTTCTGACCTAACATGTAGTCCGGGGGCAGGTTCTCAGTCAAGCCGTCCTCCACGCCTGCCGGGCTGACGTAGAAATCGCAGGTCATGGTATCTCCGGAGTTGGAGACGTTCACCACAGACACGTGCGTTCCCACGTCCGCATAGCTCTTGCTGTTGGGTAGGGAACTATCGTCGAAGGTCCTTCTATCGAGGCTTCCAGGGAAAGGATCGTTCGAGTAGGTGACGAAGCCGAAGGGTACGGTCTTTTCCAACTGCCACAATCCGTCCGATTGCTCCAGAGCCACCTTATAGTGACCGTAGGCGGTGTGCCCGGGATACCATTCATCGTCGTTTGCGCCGTAATCGGAAATACTCTCATCCACGTGCCAGATCAGAAGGCCGTCATATGGGAGAGCAGAATCGTAGCCGGTTCTTTGCCGGTTCGAGACCAGGAAGTATTCGTCCGCTGGAGAACCGGAGGTCCAGAGCTTGTAGGCGGTCGGAGAATTCTCTATGGCCGGAACCTGTGCTCCGGTGGTGTTGCTGGCGACCACGCTGGCGGTCACGTATCCGAGTCGGGTCATACACCAGGCATCAGGGTGGGCAGGAGAATCTCCCAGCCAGCCGTTCCAGCTTCCGCCCGCCATCAGGCTCCAGTCACCTACTCCGTAAGAAGTGTAATCGGTGTCGTAAAGATCAGGCAGGCCGAAGACATGTCCCAACTCATGACAATAGACGCCGCAGGTCATATCGTAGGGGTTGAGCCAATATTCCGGCTGCATGGAGTAGTCCCATACCTGGACCCCATCCTTCAGGTTTGAGCTGGACCAAGACCATGTGACGCCCCACTTGTGTGACCAAACGTCGTTGGTATCTCCGGTCAGTTCCGCCCCTGAGCCCGTATGCACCACGACAAGAGCGTCGACGTACCCGTCAGAATCGTTGTCATACTGCGAGAAGTCCACCAATGGATCCGTCAGGTCCACCAGGTCCTCCACCAGCTTCTGGCAGTTCGTTGGATAGGCTCCAAGCCCGTACTGCCCGTCAACGTAATATGCGTACGTCTGCGGAGCAGTCTGCCACCCGGTGACAGAGGGCAGATTGACAGTAACTATATCCAGTGTGCCGTACGAGACCTGTTGATAGTAGTGGCGCACGCAGCCAAATTGATTTTCAAACATTAAGGTATCGAAGAACGAGACATTGACTCCGGACGGGTTGTCACTAAAATCCACCAGAAGGACCAAGACGTTGAAATTCCCCACTGGACCCGTGCCCATGGGGTAGGTTTCGCTAATGGGATGCATGCTGGGCTGATCGATTCCCCGCGCCTGCATCAGCTGGGGGTCGAGAAGATGCTCCGGGATGCTCGCCTCCCCCGTTCTCACCCTTTCATATAGATCTGGATGCGGCGGCATGGCAGACACGTTAAAGTTCGCCAGAGCTAACAGCAGCGTCAGAGTTATCAGAGAAACTGCTCTTACGTGCTTCATCTTCCACCCCCTTTTTTTAGGTCAGATGTTTCGAATCTTCAAGATTTTCGATTAAGCCATCTTCCATCGGAGGACCTTGTCGGACCTTTTCAGATGGTGTCCCGGACCGAAGCGGCTCGGGACACCACCTGATTTGGTATCCGGAGACTTACTTCTTGGTCTTCCTGCGCGTGGTCACTTTCTTTCTCCGGGTTGTGGTCTTCCGTGTGGTTTTGGTTTTCCGCATTCGTCTCACCCCCCTTCATAAGTTTAGAAGCGGAAGCCATTGGAGATGGCTAAGTTTATTCCTTTGCTGCTGGTTGGCCATAATCCTCTTTGAACTGCTATCCCCAAGTCCAGATGATAAGCTCCCAGGATTAACCCCACCCCATTGGCCAGTGTCACTCCCTTATCCCCTCCGATTGAAATGCCGCCGCGCAGGTCCAGCCACCTATAGAGTTTATACTCTGCTCCTAGTGAGGCCCTAAGTTTCTTGGTTACGCCCATTCCTTTCCTGAAACCCTGTTTGAGATCGAAACTGAAAAACGACCTGTCTCCGCGATAGGCGATACCTGCGTGCATCGACGTCGGAATCCGTGTGGTGAACGGGCCTATTGCCTCGGTATAGGAATGTTCAATTATCATGGAGTCGACGTCGAAATCCTCTGCCAGAAGGGAATCTATCTCCACCTGATAGACTCTCTGCTCGGTGTCCTTACTCCATTTGATCCGGTTTACGAGGTTCATGAAAGAGAGGCCGAAGGTCCAATTTTTCTTGTATTCTAACGCCAGGCCGAAGTCCAATCCATATCCCCATCCTCCGGAAGCCGATCTCACCAGAAAGTCGCCCTGCCCGTTTATCCCGGTCTCCAAGGTGAAGATCTCACCCTCGGCCTGGTTCACCTTCTGATAGACCAGTCCACGAATGTATCTGGTGCTAATCCCGACCAGAACCTCCTTGTTGTCTTTCTTCCACACGGACCTGCCCCAAGAGAAACCCAGGTCCACCGAGGCGAAAGCCTGTGCGTCGGATCCCGAAAAAACAACGGTGTCGTTGAGCTCATTGCCGAAGAAGAGAACCTCAATCGGATCTTTGGGAAGCAGAAGATCGGAGGTTCCTCTTCCACAGAGAAAAAGCGCAAGATTCCCCCGTGAGATGCCAAAAGCCAGAACCTCGGCATCTAAAGAGAAGTCAAGTCCATCGTCGGGGATTGAATTCAGGACGGTCTGCTTGTCCTCTGAGGTGAGGAAACTGCCGTTATACCGGTTGTACTGCCTCAGAGTGAAGCTGTTGTTGCCGGCGCTGACGCCGAGGGAGAGTATGGTCAAGCTTATCTCTGATTTCTTAGTGAATCCGAGATTGGCGGGATTCCAGAACGCCGCTTCGACTCCTCTGGCTATCTGGGTATAGGCTTCCCCCATTCCCACGCTTCGACCGGACGAAAGACCGGCAGCGAAGAGCTTGTCGGGAATGAGCAAACTTGCGCATAGTACCGCAATAAAGAGCTTGGTCTTCATGTGGCTATTCCTTTTTGTTCTTCACATTCAGTTCCAGATAAGATATGACTTTTATGTAATCTGTTGCCAAAGCCCTAATCGGTTCTCCATCCGTCCCGGGGAAATCGATAGTCCCCGCCATGTAAAATGGCGTGCTGGTGAACACCTGAAGTTCCTGATGTGTAAGGCTGATCTCGATTTCGGAGAAGTTCGATTCCTTGACCGAACCATCATAGTCCAATTCTCCTGCGGTTACGCTCACCGGGCCGATGACTAAATCCGGATTCGAAAAGAGGCTCTCCTGGTTTCGAGAGAAGAGAATTCTCGCTCTTGCTCCGAGGGGAAGGTGGTTCTCTGCTTTCAGGACCACCTTGCCGAAGTTGATCTGATCCTCGATCATTTCCCTCATGTCATCCTCCACCTCGTCTGAGTCCGCGTCGATCTCAACTTGGCATGAATCCAGAATCAACTCCAGGGGAGAGCTGACCTCAAGAACTCCAAAAACGAAGTCTTCCTCCCGCACGATGCCGTGGGATTGGCCGTCTCCGTAAATGATCTCCCCGGTGATAGTAAGACTCTGAGGAACTGGATTCAACAAGGATTCCAGTTCGTCCTCAACAACCGATGTGACCGCAGTCCCAAACGGGCCGCCTGCCTCCACTTGTGCGCTCAGACTTAGATTCTGTCCTTGGTCACCCTCGACCAGCAGGGACAGATCAGCCGGAAGATCCACACCGTTATGAATCTCCAGACTCAGGCTGGCATTGGTCAGGTGCGCTGATTCGAAGCCCGGAGGAATCTCGAGCTCGCGTTGGATTGGATCAATCTCCACCCGGGTCGATTCAATTATTCCGCAGACCTGGCTGAAGATCACCTCGGAAAGAGTGAACTCCGCGGTAACCGAATCCGAGGAATGGAAGTCGACTAAAGCATCCTCTGATCCGGGTGACCAAACCCTTATCTGGGCCGTCACTCGATTTCCCTCATCCGGTCTAAGCGTGCGTTCATCCAGAGTGAGTGTCAGGTCAGAGGAACTTGAGGCTGGCAGGTTGCAGAGAGCAGATAAGTCATGATCGTTCTTCTGGATTTCAGGAAAATGGATCTGCACGACTGCTCGCAGATTGGTTCGATTGTCAAGATGCAGGGAAAGCTCTCCGCTCTTAATGGCAGCGCTGTCGATGATGCTGCCGGTAGGGAGGAGTATCTCCTCCTCATCCGACAATTCAAAGGAAGGAACCTTGGCCCGGCCTTCTGTAACTCTCATGCTGTCCACAGAAAAGCCAACCAGTAGATACTTGTCTTCGAAGGTCAGAATTTCTCCCCCTGGAGAGAGTATCTTGATTTCGAAGCCCAGACTATTGGAGAATGTTTTGTCGATCAGTACAATCTCTTGACTGATAGAGTTACCGTCATCAACGCCCTCTGTCAGGACCTCTGTGTGCAGGGTATTGCTAAAAGCCCGGTCGATTATCTTTACC
>JBAUFO010000127.1:0-5873 GCA_049679185.1 Candidatus Zixiibacteriota bacterium | reverse complement strand
AGGTAATCAAAGAGCATCCCAAAACCAGAAGCGCTAAGTTTGCTGAACAGTTGCTACGAGACCTGAAGAGAAAGGGCGAATGAAATGCGCATAAGAAGAGGTGCTGAGGTTCCTCGAAAATGAATATTGACAATCCAGGATAAAAAAGTATATTTTGCCATTCTAAAGAGAGGCGTGGACAAGATCGTAGCTTCCAACAAACGCACTTCGGCGGTTCGTATGCTTCAAGGAGGAAAAAGGTGACCGAACGATTTAGAGCATGGTATGAAGATCAGGACAAGTTCTCCTTGGGCCTTTCCGTCTTTGTTTTCCTGGTAGCCTTTGTATCCTACTTGAAGACCATGGCCCCCACCGCCTCGTTTTGGGACTGCGGGGAGTTTATCGCCTGCTCTTATATACTGGGAGTTCCCCACCCGCCCGGAACGCCTCTCTTCATCCTGATCGGACGACTCTTTTCCATTATCCCCCTGTATGGTGAGATAGCGGCCAGGGTGAACTTCATCTCCGTGCTCAGCTCTGCCCTCGCCGTCTGGCTGTGTTACATTCTGCTGGTCAAATTGGTGAGCTACTGGCAGAAAGACGAGCCGACCGTCTGGATGAAGGTGGGCAAATACGTGGGAGCCGTGACGGGAAGCCTGTTTTTGGCCTTCTCCGACACCTTCTGGGCCAACGCAGTGGAGGCGGAGGTTTACGGCGTCTCCATGTTCCTGATGCTTTTTCTCCTCTATCTGGGCTTAGTCTGGATGGACAAGAGGAGAACCCCCAAGGGGACGAAAATCCTGATTTTGATCAGCTATCTGGGATTTTTGGGTCTGGGAATCCACATGACCATATTCATCATGATGCCCGCCATCTTTCTTCTGGTCATCTTAGTGGACAGGGAAAGACTTTTCGACTGGCGTTTCTGGATAACGGGCATGGTTTTGATGCTGGTTATGCACAGCGTGATTCCGTTCCTTTGGGGCATGGGTATCTGGTTTGTTTTGTCTCTTCTTCTGATGGGCGCATCGACCCAGAAGAGGTTATGGGCGCTCGCCTTTTCAATCGTCTTCGTCGTCATGGTTGCTTACACGGTTCAGCTTTTCATTCCCATCCGGTCTTCCTTGGATCCGGCCATCGACGAGAACGACCCGGACGACTGGCCCAGCTTCAAAGGTTTCCTGGAACGCAAACAATACGGAGCCGAGAGCATGATAGGCCGGATGTTTTACCGCAGGGGCACCTGGGCCAGCCAGCTTGGAGCCAAGGAGAGGATGGGATTCTGGGGCTTCTTCCGGGAACAGTTCATGGACAAGCGTCTGTGGTTCATACCGGTGTTTCTGGGACTCTTTGGCATCTGGGAGCTGATCAGACGGAGAAAAAGAGAGGGGGTGGTGATTCTCTTCCTTGTGCTGGCCTGCACCGTAGGGCTGGTCCTGTACATGAACTTCGCCGACGGAACCAAGCCGGACAAGCTCTCCGGTGAGATCATCCATATCGAGGTCAGGGACCGGGATTACTTCTTCCTTCCCGGTTTCATGTTTTTCGCCCTGAGCATCGGACTGGGCGTCTCCGCGCTGGTGGCGGGTCTGGGCAGCTGGTTTGAAAAGATCAAACCCCGCTTGGCCAAGCCGCTGGTTGGGGTGATCTCTGTCGTTATACTCGCCCTTTCCTTAATGCCGGCGGAGCGAGGATTCACCGGACACAATAACCGAAGCAAAAACTATCTCCCATACGATTACGCCTACAATCTCCTCAATTCCTGCGATAAGGATGCGGTTCTTTTCACCAACGGAGATAACGACACCTTCCCTCTATGGTTTCTGCAGAGCGTGGAGAAGATCAGGCTGGACGTGAGGGTGGTGAACTTAAGCCTGATCAATACCAAGTGGTACATCAAGCAGATGAAACACCAGTGGGACGTTCCCATCAGCTTCACCGATAAGGAGATCGACCGATTGGGATACGCCCGCACCGAGGACGGTAAGGTGCTGAGAATACAGGATCAGATGATCGACAACATACTCGAGACCAACAACTGGAAGATTCCGGTCTATTTCGCGGTCACCGTGGCCAGCGACAACAGGATATACAAGGGCGGCTCCATCGACGATCACCTGAGGATGGAGGGCATGGCCTACCGGGTGGTTAAGGAGGAGGGAAAGCTCTTGGTGGAACCGGACATCATGAGGGACAAGCTCTTCAACGTCTTCCGGTTCAGGGGAGTGGGCGATCCCAAGGTGCACAAGGACGACAACGACTACCGTCTTCTGGCCAACTACACTTCGTGCTTTCTGGGATTGGCCGACACCTTAAGAAGAGGCAAACAATATTCCGAGGCCATAGAGGTGGCACAACGGGTCACCGAGCTTCTGCCTTACGACTGGCGACCATACGCTTATCTTCTTCAGCTCTACGCGGAATCGGGCCAGCCCGAAGATTCGGTCGACATGGTGTTCGAGAGAGCGCAAGAGGTGGTGAGGGAGTCGGAGACTTTAGCCGAGCAGGATTTTCTTGAGAGATTGTACTTCAACTTAGGTTACAGCTACAAACAGCGCGGGGAGACCCAGAAGGCAAAGGATTCCATGAACAAGATACTCTCATTCAATAGAAGCTTTCGGCCTGCCCTGGAGGCTTTAGTCAGCATCTATTATACCGAGCAGGATAAGGAGAGCTTGGCTGAGCTTCTGGAGACATGGGTGAAGAACAATCCCGACGACGCCCAGAGTACGACCATGTTGAATCAGGTGAAATCGCCCGATTTCAAGTTTATGGATAGACCTCAATAACCCACAAGAATTATCCACCGTCGACCGTCCGCGGTCGGCCGCAAAACCATTCAATAGAGTATTCGGCGGACGGTGGACTGCGGACGGCAGTCGGAACTTAGATTGAACATACTAGCGCTAAACTGGGAAGATCTCGACAATCCGCAAGCCGGGGGGGCGGAAGTTCACCTACAGGAAATACTCAAGAGAATCGCCCAGACGGGTCATAAGGTCACCCTGTTGTGCAGTGGATTCCCCGGGTGCAAACCGGAAGAACAGATCGACGGAATAAACATCGTAAGGAGAGGTTCGCGCTTCAATTTCAATTTCGTGGCGCCCTTCGTGCTCAAGAAGCTGATCAAAAGCGAAAACTGGGACATAGTCTTAGAGGATATCAACAAGATCCCCTTCTTCTCCCCACTCTTCCATAGGCTCCCGCTTCTGACCATAATCCCCCATCTTTTCGCAGATTCGGTCTTCAAGGAAATAAACTTCGTCTTGGGGTTATACATCTATCTCTCCGAGAAGCCCATATCCACCATCTACAAAGGATTTAAGTTCATGGTGATCTCGGAGAGCACCAAGGAGGATCTGGTCAAGCGAGGTCTGCCTTCAGATGACATTCACGTGGTCCATTGCGGAATCGATCATTCCCTTTACCGTCCCAATCCGTCCGTTCAAAAAGACCCCGACCCGACGGTGATCTACCTGGGAAGATTGAAAAAGTACAAGAGCATCGACCATCTGCTGATCGCCTTTTCGTATACACTGAAAAAAATCCCCCGAGCCAGATTGGTGGTGGTGGGTGAAGGTGATTACAAGGGAGAACTGCAGAATCTGGCCGGCAGGTTAAAGATCGGGGATAAGGTTGAATTCACCGGCTTCGTGGACCAGGCGGAAAAGGTCAGACGACTGCAAAGAGCCTGGGTGGCAGTCTGCCCCTCTCTGAAGGAGGGCTGGGGCCTGACCAACATCGAGGCCAACGCCTGCGGCACCCCGGTTGTGGCCAGCAACGTTCCGGGCCTGAAAGACTCGGTGGTGGACGGAGAGACCGGACTTCTCTTCGAATACGGCGACGTGAAGAAGCTTTCCGATCATCTGGTGAAGATTCTATCCGATGTCAACCACAGGGAAAAGCTAACAAAAGGTGGACTCAACTGGGCATCGAAATTCAGCTGGGATCATGCTGCCGATAAGACTCTTGAGTTGATAGAAGAGATCGTGGCAAGCCCGAAAGAACAGGAGAAGTAAGAGAATTAGCAGCCGCCCTTCGACTTCGCTCAGGACCATTCGGCGGACAGCGGTCGGTGGTCTGAACCGTCCGGTTCAGACCGGTGGACGATTTAGCCATGAAAAAGAAACTCATCATAGGCGCATTTGTCAGCCTGATATTCTTGTATCTTGCTTTCCGCAAGGTGGACTACGAAGAGCTGTGGGTGGCGTTAAAGGGAGCTCAGTATTGGTACATCGTTCCCAACGTCATCTTAGTGATTTTAAGCATGTGGATGCGGGCCTACCGGTGGAAATTCATGGTCAACCCCATCAAGAGGCTGGGCATGAAAAGCCTTTTCTCCTCGGTTATGATCGGTTTCATGGCCAACAACGTGCTGCCTGCCCGACTGGGGGAGTTCGTCAGGGCCTACTCTCTGGGAACAAAAGAGGGGGTCTCGCGCACTGCCACCTTTGCCACCATAGTCATCGAGCGGATATTTGACGGCTTCGCCCTGTTGTTCATTCTATGGCTGGCTTTGCTTCTCTCCCCATTTCCGGATTGGGTGAAGAAGGCAAGCAACCTTTTTCTGTTGATAAATCTCGCCACCCTTGCTTTCTTGATACTTCTCGAGGTGAAACGTGATCTGGCTCTCAAATTCTTCAACTTCATCTTTCGCCTTCTGCCGCTCGGTCTGTCTTCGAAGGCAGGAGAGATAACCGAGAAGTTCATCGGCGGCCTCAAGGTTTTCAGGAACGTGCCCAGCCTTCTCTGGATTCTGGCCTGGTCCGTTCTAATCTGGCTGGTGGTGGGAATCAGCAACTATTTCATCTTCTTGGCATTTGATCTCCACCCGCCCGTTCAGGCTTCGTTCATCCTCCTGGTGATCGTCTCTCTGGGAGTGATGCTTCCCTCTTCCCCCGGCTTTGTGGGAACCTTTCAGTTCTTCTGCGTGGTATCCCTTGCCACCTTCGGATATGACAAGAACATTGCTCTTCCCTTTTCAATACTCCTTCACGCCAGTCAATATATCCCCGTAACTTTGCTTGGTCTTTATTACCTTAAGAAGGAACACCTCTCCCTGAAAACTCTGGAATCCGATTCCATGCGGAAAGAATAGGGAAGACAGAATTTCATTCCGAAAAGAACGTCAATCTCAAAAAAAGAGTCGTAGCAAATAAAGCGATTTGCTTATCGGAAAAAGCTTAGGGTTGCATCAGGAGTTCCACTCTTCCGCCTTTGGTATGCCCTACGGGCATACCTCTGGTGGCTCGACAGTTCGACGGTTCGACCAGGCTCACCACCCCGAGTAAAACCGAGGGGCGGAATCCTGGTGACTGACGCTTTAGAAGGTGTCAGGTCCGCAGGGTCCGTAGGAACTGAAGTCCTGACACAACACAAATGCCTCACAGCTGATTTAAGCAGATTAAGCTGGTACCGATAATTCTCATCTGCTTAATCCGGTGCAATCTGCTGTGAATGATTAACGCTTTTGGGCCGACGTTATCCCCGACCCCCGCCCGTACGGGTGGGGGTCTCCGTCATCTATCCCACCATTGGTGGTTCGACTCTGCTCACCACCCTGAGCCTGTCGAAGGGCGGATCTCCGACCCCTGTTTTTGTTGTGCTCATGCGGGTATACCTTTGGGGAGTGTCTGATTTGTATTTGGTCCCCACATCATATGGCAAAGAAACGTTTGACTTTTTCGAGGGAACACAGAATATTAGGGGCGATAACCTGCAAGTAATGGTGCGCGGCTTACGTACCCCCGAGCTTGCCAGTTCGAACTTCAATTCAGGAGGTGGTGAAATGGAGATTCAAGAGATCGTGATTGAGGACTTGGATACCAAGAACTTCATAGAGAAACAGGTAAGAGAAATCTCGGCTATTGTCGGCGGCGGTATAGCAATCAATG
>JBAUFO010000126.1:0-5213 GCA_049679185.1 Candidatus Zixiibacteriota bacterium | reverse complement strand
CTTTTGCTCTGGAGAGGTCCACCTGCCCGGAGACGGATTTCTCCATGCGGGCCAATTCCAAGAGTTTCTTGCATTCAACTGAGTTTAGTAGTTTTTCCAAATCCATCTTTCACTCCTTTCAGGACGTCGGCCGTCGACAGTCCGCAGTCGGCCGCTGTTCGCGACGGACGGCGGACGGTGGACTGCAGACGGTTTAATTCAGAATCAACGTGCAGTCGGTGGTTCCGTTCACCGAGACGACCGTTCCTCTGGCGATGTTTCCGCCGACAGGATCGTAGTCCGTCAGCACGGGAGCCTGTTTCACGGTCCCATCCGCGCCCCCCACCACTCGATTGCCCACCTGAGGATAGGTGGTGATGATGGACAGCGTCATCACCCCGCCGATCTGAACGGTAGCCACCCTTTTCCCACCTTCTGCGTCAGTCAAGGTGAGATCGATCAATTTCCCCAGCAGAACCGATCCGTCGGTTGCAGGACCCACCTGGTTGTTCCCGGTCAGCGTGACCGCCTTGCCTGCGTCGGCATCCTTCAGGTCGTCGACTCCGCCGGTCTGCTTGACCGAGAAGCTGGCAAAGACCGCTCCGGTGGCTTCGAGGTTTTGATCTCTTATTCCCATTCTCTCCTCCTTTTTCAAAACTGCTTGCAGTAACGGTTTACTGTGAACTGCAAACTGTGAACTGTTTAGAAGACTGTCTCACTCGACATCCCTTCGGGTCGTCACACCCATATCTGATTTGGTTTCATTTTCATCGCCTTTTTGCTCAACCTAAATCGATCCAGGATGTAAGGGTGGAGCTTCAGCTCCACCCGGGATTTCGTCTGCCATTCCACGGCCACAACTAAACTCTCACTCCGGTTTTGAACTCCGAGATGCTGAAATTATCTTGACCATGATCAACCACCACTTTCGATTGAGACGACGCGGGAAAACTCTGGTTAAACTCCTCTTTCACTTTCTCCCTCAAGAAGAGAATATCCTCAAAACTCAGGTTCGGGGATGACAGAAGTTTCTCCACCAACCCGCACGAGCTCAAGGTCCCCCTGGCCCGGGAAACGGCCAGGGCCATCTTTTTGACCTGCGATTTGAAATCGGAGAGAAGCTTCTCACAGAGTTTTTCCTTTTCACCCAGAGAGCTCAAAACACGAGTAGCTTCACTCAGATCCTTCTGCAGTTGGTCGAAATCGATCTTCTGGATCATCTCGCCGTTGATCGCGTCCTTGTGTCCTTTTAGGCACTCAATCAATTCTTGCACGTTCATGTTCACCTCTTGACGGAAGTTTCAAAACAATGTCAAGCCTAATACTTATCCATCTCTGAGAGCTGATATTCGATTCCGCTCAATCGATTCTGCAGATCCTGGCTGAACTTGTAGAACTCCTCTTTAGTCAGAAAATTCTGCTTTAGCATCAGCTCTATGTTAGAAAGCCTTTTGTCCAGTTGATTAACCACCACCGCTTCCGCCTTTTTGGAGAGATCCAGCTTTATTCCTCCGATAGTCGTGTAGTAGGCAGTGATGATTCCCAGAGCGGTCACAAAAAACGCCACCAGAAACTGAAGCAACTGCACCCTCGAAAAAAACCTGTTGTTCTCCATTACCTTGAACTTTCAACTTTTAACTTTAAACGCTTTTCCATCCGCTTCATCCGTTGAGCATCCGTTCCATCCGTTAAATCCGCTGACCATCCGTTCCATCCGTTTAATCCGTTGACCGTCTCCAGAACAACCACCCGTCTTTGCCTTTTAGCCTGATTGCTTTCGCCAGGTAGATTCCATTCAGAACCTTCCCCTCGATTTTCAGACTGAGAAGGTTCGTCTTTCTCTCCAGGATTTCATAATTTCCTCTGTCAAGGATTCTCATGTAGGCTACAAGAGTCTTTGAAGGATTTCCCTCCGCGCCTCCTTCTTCCGGAGGGATATCTCCCTCGAACTCCATCCATTTGAGATCATGGTGATCCTTCCATTCGCAGAGGAATCTTCTCCCCCGGTTGAGCTCATTTAAGTCAAGTTTGAATATGGTCAGCCCCAATGCCTGCTCCCCGCTCTGCAACCTGAGATCGTGGTATTCTGTGTTCTCCAATCGGTGAAGCTGCAGGGTAAATCGGTCCGCGGTCCACTGTCCACCGTCCACAGCTTTTTGTGTTTTGGCCGCGGACTGCCGACTTGTCCTGTCTTCGACCCTGAGGCTCAGACCCGAAGGGAGCGAAGTCGAAAGACTGTGGTCGGCGGACGGCTTTCTCTCAATCATCCTTTCAAGAACCGACACCGGATCAGCTTCTTTTTTATCCGACCTTTTGCCTAAAACTTTCGGGGCATTCCAGGCGAATTGACCACCTTCTCTGGTCACGCAGTCGACTCTCACTCTGATTATCTCCCCCTGCCTGGCCTGAACGGAGGTGGAGTAAGTGCTTCCGATGCGGATCGGACCGGCTTCGGTTTCGACTCCACAGGCGTAATTGAAACTGCCCCCTTTATTCTTCTCCACCCCGGTCACCAGGACATCCAATTCGAGATGTCTCTTCCATTTGTACCAGTCCTGGCCGTGAAAATAACCGGATCCGGCCCGTTTGATCATTGCCCCTTCGGAAGTGGACATGCGTTTGATTCGCCAGGGAAGATCACCGGCGGAAACCTTCTCGTAGTTGATCGTCTGAACGAATTCGCCATCCGGGAATAAATCTTCCAGCAGCTTCTTTCTTTCCTCTAACTGAAGGGAAGTCTTGTCCTTTCCGTCCAGGTAAAGAAGGTCGAAAAGCTTGGACCTGAAACGAGAATCATCCACGGTGCTGTTTCTTTCCGGTGAGGAATGGTCCGGCCCCGGGTCAAGATGGGATATCACGTCTTTATGTGGAAGACGTGAATTCCCTTTGTATTTGACCAGCTCGCCATCCAGTATGAAACTCTCCTGAGGACTCAGGAGAATCTCTTTCACCAGACGAGGGAGTTGGTGCTCGATTCGCTTTCCCTCATCGGTAAAGATTTTCACCTCATCCCCGCTCTTGTGAATCTGCGCCCTGACCCCATCATACTTGGGCTCGATAAAGAACTCCCCGGAGAGGCAAGAAAGATCCTCGGGATGGAAAATCTCATTTGAGGTTGAAGTCGATTTGTACGGTTTAGTGGGGATAACGAATACGAGAGGCGAGATCTCATGGGTTGTGCCTGCCTGGGAATCCGGGGATGGATCTTGATCCCCGCCTTCTTTCTTCGGCCCAGACTTCTGGTACAGTCCTAACTCGTCGGACATGGAGGTGTTGGGTACTGCCCCACGATAAACCAGCGACGTTTCAAGTACCCTGGTGACGTTTCGGTAATTGAAGTGAGCCTTCCTTTCTCCCTCTTCTGCCGGGTACGATTTGAAGGGAACGTGAGAACATCTTCTCATGTCTTGGCCGCAGATCGAGCATTCGGGAAGCTCAAACACAAAGCCTAAGGAGCATTCCTTATAGATTCCGTGATCGACGTTCTCCTTTAGGGAGAGGGCGTCTTTGGCGTTCTTCATCCAGTAGAACCACACCTTCACCCAGTTGTGCCCGTCTCTTGGGACCACCTCAGCTTTGAAGTTTCTGGCGATGGGGAGTTTCTCTTTGGTATGCCCCACCATAACCGGCGAGTCGATCACCAATTCAGCGATCTTATGAAGTTCCTCCAAAGGAAAACGCCCGCCGTAGGAGTTTATCTCATCGGAAACCAAGAACATGGTGCGTATGAAGATCTGTTCCTTAGTCACCGGCCTGGGAGGTTTTATCCTCGAGTTGATCAAAAAGACCAACTCGTCAGATATCTCTTCTTCAGGCTTCTTTAGCTCTGCTCCGACGTGTGCTAACAGTTCTTCCACTATGCTCCTGGTTGTATGGCGAGATTCATCGCAAATACACTTAACACCTGCGTTGAAAAAACAAACTTCCTTTCACCTATCCTCGACCCATCCTTTTCACCACAAAAGTCCCTTTGTTTTTGATCTGAAAAGACTGAGCCTTTCCACCATCGAGCCCCTGAACACTTAAACTCTTTAACTTTTGAGCTTTTGAACTTTTGAACCTTTGAACTCTTGAACCTTTGAACTCTTACCTTTCCCCGCGTGAAGTCTCTCTCACACATTCTGCACTCGCTTGCACACAGACCGCGGTAATTCTTAAGGTGGAGGCACGACGTCGCCCGTGTTTCCTGAACTGTCACAACCACTTAGAGTTCGGAACTCAATTGTCATAGAGCACGGGCATTAGGTTTGCTCAAGTAGGAGGGTGAAGCTGAAAGAGCAAAGAAGCGAAAGGATTGAAAAGATGTACTTCACTTTTGATCACAGTCACAGAGTTCCGGAGGAAATTGGGAGGTATACCTCAAAACTGGTTCTACTTGCACTGGGTGTCGTGGTGATACTCCTTGTCATCCTCTTGAGTTTTGAGAATGCTGACGGAGCAAACCTCACTTTCTCTCTGTCTTTTGATGCACCATCCGGCTCAGCGAAAGCGAACGCGGCTGACAACGGACCGGAAATCGACTTAGAGCAGACTTTCTGGAGATCCGAGCTCAAAAACTCGCCCCCAGAGGGGTGGGGTTCGCAGAGTCAATAAGCCCCAAGAGTCAGATGTTCCCCCCAAGTAGACCCCGCCTTTTTTCGCGGGGTTTACTTTTGAAAAACACGTTTTCGGAGGTTAGGCTAATTCTTGGAGAAGACAGGGGAATGTAAAAAAGAAAGGGGACGGACGATGAGACTTAAACCTTTGTGTTTCCTGATAGTTCTTTTACTGGCCATACCAAGCCTGTCTCACGCCTGGAACTATCCCCGGGACGGAAAATTCAAGCAACTCCATTCCCATGCCGACGCCTGGTTCTTCGTCGAAGAGGAGAACTGGGACATAAAGAACCCGGACAAGTGGCAGCACTTTACCGGCTTTTATGTTACCCAGAAGCTCCTGTCCAGGCATATGAACAAGTACATTTCTGCCGTGGTGGCTTTCTCCCTCGGGGTCGCTAAGGAATGGGAGGATGGTTACCGCGAAGGCTGGAGCGCCAGAGACGTGCTGGCTAACACTCTAGGAATAGCTACCGCTATGTACGACAAACCCGAAACCAAAGTCCTCTGCGCCTACGATCAGGAAAAGATAATGCTGCATCTGGTTTTGAGCTTCAAGTAAACCTTCTGGAGTGTCCCGCTTTAGCGGGACAAAAAACGTAAAGCTGAAAAGATCATCGTAGGGACAGCCCTTGTGGC
>JBAUFO010000125.1:0-6835 GCA_049679185.1 Candidatus Zixiibacteriota bacterium | reverse complement strand
ATTCTGGCCATGTCTATTTCACACAGCTCTGGGAAAAACTCAACTTCGCACACAACATCATTGTAGTCCATGTCATACCAGTCATCAAATCCTAAGGTCCAGAGCGGTGGTCCTCCTGATATCAGCGGTTCCATCGTAACCTGCCTAGGACCGGTGTGAGGATCTTCGTTATCTAGATAGAACTCAAGCACTGTCCCGGCGTTAAAGGGGGGGTGTCCTTCCTCGGGTTCTATCCAGCTACAACCTACACAATTCCTTGCATTAGTTGTAAACACTCTCTGATATGGGGGCCTCAACCCCAATATATCTTTCAGTGAAGAAGTCTCAGTAAAAATGATAGTTATTTTAACTCTGCCTGTGTTGGGCAGGGTTATTGGATCGTCACCTGCAGTGCAAATGCTATCAGGGTTTGGGGGAATTATCGAACTGCTGTCTATCCCCTGCCCATTGGCTGTCGTCGAAGACGAAAACAAGCTAACGAAAATAGCCAACATGAGGAAAATGCATCGATTAGATATCGATTCTTTATCTTTCCGTAACATTGTTTCTTACCCTCCTTCACAAAAAGGTTCATCTGTTTTTCCTCGTTTATCTGATACTTCTTCTCATCGTTGAATGGTTTAAACATGATGAATATTGACAATTGCAAACTGGCTCTTGTAATTGAATGGTCAAAGGAAGGAAATATGGGCGGAGGCGTCGATGAGACATATTGATGGAGATTATGATGATTAACTAGCAAAAGCACGGAACTTTACCCTCAATTCTTAGGCTTGACAAGTCCGAAAGTGTTAAGCGTTTCCGCGTTTTTAGACTTCTCTGCACCTCTCCACCGAGGCAAGGCAATTAGTAGAGTCATCCCTGCTACTCCGAGAAGAATTAGCGGAGGTATCAGATTCTCTCTCATTACCGTCTCAGCAAATGGATCTCGCGCCTTTTATCTAAGTAAATTACACTCTAAAATCCCTTCTGTCAAGGGAAATTTTGGGAATCATTGTGGAGACCAAATACAAATCATACAGTTTGTAGAGAAAAAGATAGGCAACGTCCGTGGGATCTCGACATCGGAGTTTATCGTTTACGAAGAAGCTTATTACAAAAAGTAAACTTTTGCATAGCAAAAGGAGTATAACAAGACTGAAGCGTTCATGACGGAGAGTTTGCCTTGACAAGGCTGACAGCTGAGTTTATTTTCCATAGTCGATGTCCTCTGGTGCCGCAATAACTGGCTATCGAAACCACATGCCTTTTCACTTTCCTTTTAACCCCAAAAAGCAGGAACCATCTCATGAAAACTTGTAAGGTTTTCCTGGTTGGATTGATGCTGTCTGTTTTGCTCTTTGCCGCCGTCAAGGCTGAGGAGACGCGTCTTTTGCGCTTTCCTGACATTCACGGCGAAAGAATCGTCTTCGTCTACGGCGGAGATCTGTGGACGGTTTCCTCCGACGGAGGCCTGGCGCGAAGGCTGACCTCATTCGACGGATATGAGGCCTTTCCCAAGTTCTCCCCGGACGGCGAACTAATAGCCTTCACCGCGGCATACGACGGTAACGGAGACGTATACGTGATGCCGGCCGAAGGCGGAGAGCCGCGCAGGCTCACTTACTGCCCGAGCGGCGGACAGCCCTCGGGAGGTGTGACTCTGGACGACTGGGTCATCGACTGGTATCCCAACGGGAAGGAGATTCTGTTTCGGTCTGCTCGGGAGACATTCCCGGCAATCAGGCTGTTTCGAATCGGCGTGGACGGCGGCTTTCCTGAGGCCCTCAAGCTTCCCGAGTCGGGCTTAGCTTCGCTTTCTCCCGACGGCAGCAAGATCGCTTACAACAGAAACCTCCGGGAGTTCCGCACCTGGAAACGCTATTACGGAGGCAGAGCACAGGACATATGGATTTACGATCTGAAGACCGATGCGGTGGAAAAGATCACCGATTGGAAGGGAACAGATAACATGCCCATGTGGCATGAAGACAAAATCTATTTTAACTCGGACCGGGAGCACAAGCTTAACATTTACTGTTATGACACAAAAACGAAGGATATCCGAAAGATCACCAATCATACAGAATACGACGTGAAATGGCCCAGCCTGGGTCCAGGCGCCATCGTCTACGAAAACGGCGGCTATCTCTATGTCCTGGATTTGGCGACTGAGAAAACAAAGAAGATCACGGTGGAGGTTCCTTCGGAACGCATCCTGACCCGCCCGACGTGGGAAAAGGTGGAGGATTTGATTCTCGACTACAGCCTGTCTCCCTCTGCTAAAAGAGCCTTGTTCACTGCCCGGGGCGAGGTGTTCACCGTGCCGGAAGAAAAGGGCGAGGTGCGCAATCTCACCCAGACGCCGGTGATACGTGAGATAGCAGCAGCATGGTCGCCGGATGGCAAGTGGGTGGCTTATCTCTCTGACCGAACCGGTGAGTATGAACTCTACATAAGACCCCAGGACGGGACGGGGGAAGAGGAACGGATAACTTATGACGGCGAGTGCTACCGGTTCCGCCCGGTATGGTCGCCGGACAGCAAGAAGCTGCTCTACTCGGACAAGAGGTTCCGCCTCTTTTATGTGGACATCGAGAAGAAGGAACCTGTGCTGGTAGACAAGGCTGAGGTCTCTGAGATTCACGATTATGTCTGGTCGTCAGACAGCAAATGGATAGCCTATTCAAAGAACAATCCCGCCTACTTTGCCTCGGTATACCTGTACTCCCTGGATAAGGGGAAGGTTCATCAGATTACCGACGATTTGACTGACGATTTCCTTCCGGCCTTTGATCCTGAGGGGAAATATCTCTACTTCATTTCAGCCCGCACCTTCAGCCCGACCTTCGGCGACTTCGAACGTTCCGATTACGTCTATCGCAACGTCAGGAACATATATCTGGCGACCCTGCAGGCAGACAGCCTCTCTCCCTTTGCCCCGGAGAGCGATGAGGAGAAGGTCGACGAGGACGAGGAGAAGGAAGACGACGAGGATAAGGACGAGGATAAGGACAAGGATAAGGACAAGAAGAAGGATAAGGAAAAGGGCAAGGATAAATCGAAGGACATTCAGATAGATCTTGAAGGCATTGACCAGAGAATCGTGGGCGTGCCGATCGAATCCGGGAATTACACCTCCATCGCCGCCGCAGAAGGAAAGCTGTTTTACCTGGCCACGCCTGCCATCCGCGAAAGAGGTGGCTCTGGCAACGGACAGAACGAGCTGCGCATGTTTGATATGGAGGAAAGAGAGGAGAACACGCTCATCTCCGGGATCGACGGATACAATATCTCCCCCGACGGGGAAAAGATAATCTACAAGAGCGGCAATACCTACGGAATCATCGATGCAAAGAAGGGAAGCAACAAGGTTGGTGATGGAAAACTGAGTACATCGGGGATGGAGATGAAGGTGGACCCGCAGGGCGAGTGGAAGCAGGTGTTTGAGGAAGCCTGGCGACTGGAGCGGGACTTCTTCTACGATCCCGACATGCACGGGGTCGACTGGAAGGGGATGAAGAAGAAATACGGACAGCTTGTTCCGCACGTGGCCCATCGCTGGGACCTCACCTACTTGCTGGGGGAACTGATAGGCGAGCTGACCACCTCTCACACTTACGTGGGAGGAGGTAAGATGCCGAAGAGCAAGCCGGTGAACGTCGGTCTCTTAGGCGCGGATTTCGAGCCGGACAAAAACAGCGGGTTCTACCGCTTCAAAAAGATATATAAAGGCGAGAACTGGGAAAAGGATAGGAGAGCGCCCTTGACCGAGCCGGGCGTGGTGGTTAAAGAGGGAGAGTACCTGATCGCTGTGAATGGCGACGAGGTGAGATATCCGGCCAATCCCTACCAGTACTTCGAGAAGACCGTTGATAAGCAGGTAAAGATCAGGGTGAATGATAAGCCTTCGTCTGAGGGCGCCCGGGAGTTGACGGTCAAGCCGACCGGTTCAGAATACCAACTGCGTTATCTCGACTGGGTGGAGACCAATCGTAGGAAGGTTGATGAAGCCACGGATGGAAAGGTTGGTTACATCCACGTGCCCAATACCAGTATATGGGGCTTAAACGAGTTCTCCCGCGCCTTCTATGCCCAGACCCGAAAGGAAGGGCTTATCGTGGACGTGCGCTACAACGCCGGAGGCATGATCCCGGACATGTTTATGGAGCATCTGCAGAGGAGGATCTTGAGTCTCTGGTCCCGCCGGGAAGGCCCATTGTCCCGGACCCCCGGCGTTGCGCTTCACGGACATATGGCCTGCATTATCAACGAAGACGCGGGCTCCGGCGGAGACGCGTTCCCCTACTATTTCAGGGAACTCGGCCTGGGCCCTCTGATAGGCAAGCGAACCTGGGGTGGATTGGTGGGCATCTCACGCGGAGTACCCCTCATGGACGGAGGCTACGTCACCGTTCCGGAATTCGCCTTCATCAACTTAGAAGGCCAGTGGGACGTGGAGAATTATGGAGTGGATCCGGACATAGAGGTGGATAACCGTCCTGATCTGGTCATCAAGGGACAAGACCCTCAGTTGGAGAGGGCGATTCAAGAAGTGATGAAGAAGGTGAAAGAGGAACCCAAGAAGCTGCCCGGCAGGCCTAAATATCCGATTAAGAAATGAGCCTTCAGGCCGGAGGCCCGCTCAGTCGGGCCGAATTTGAACGCCTAATCGTTTTCACCCGAGGCTTTCAAGCTTCTTTCACTTTCAGCGGTGGGGAAGCTTGCAAAGCCTCTTTTCATCATTCATCAAAAGTTAACTGCCTTTTATCAGAGCCATCTGCTTTCATGATAAACAACCTGCCGTATTCTCCCCTAACGTCCGTGTAAACGATTTCCTCACCATCAGGAGACCAGGCAGGATAACTTGCTCCTTCAGTAGTTAATTGTTTTAAATTACTCCCATCTGCATCCATAACAAAAATTTGAGGGGGTGATTCTTTCATGGAACTGAATACAATCTTGGAACCATCAGGAGACCACTTCGGGTATTGGGTGATAGAATTTAAGAAAGTCAATCTTTTAGCGCCTGTACCATTTGTGTCTGCAATCCATATTTCAGCCCCAGGCCCAACATACACGATTTGCAATGGATCTTTTCTCCAATCGGGATAGTCACCATCGATTATTCTTCTTTTATCAGTGCCATCGAAATTCATGATCCATGTCCCGCCTGATTCTCCGATGCGAATTACATAAGCAATCTTTTTACCATTAGGTGACCACTTTGGATAATGACATCTTCCATTTTCTAAAGTTGTGAGTTGAGTTAAGCTATCGCCATTGACTTCTACCTTGTAAATTTGGGCATAATTAGAAAATACTATCCACTCACCATCCGGTGACCAGTCCGGAGCGTAGACCTTTGCTCCGGGGAAGAATAAACGCCTATTACTACCATCTGAATCCACAAAATAAAGCCCGGCAGGAATCTGTTTGTCCGGATTACCCCCGGATATGAAAGCGATAGTCTTGCCGTCCGGAGACCAGGCCGCCTCGAAATCGGAACACCTATACTGAAAAGGAGGAGGATTGTCATCACCTCCGTCCGTCGATTTCTTGGAGCAGGTGACCAAGCTAGCCGAAATCACCAACGAGTAACAAAGGAATTTGAAAAGAGAAAACATGACTGTCACTCCTCAAAAGTTAACTGTCTTTTATCAGAGCCATCTGCTTTCATTATAAACAACCTGCCGTATTCTCCCCTAACGTCCGTGTAAACGATTTCCTCACCATCAGGAGACCAGGCAGGATAATCTGCACCTGCGCTTGCTAGTTGTTTCAAGCTCCTCCCATCTGCATTCATAACGAAAATCTGAAGGGGGGGCGATGCTTCGGAGGAACTGAATACGATCTGGGAGCCATCGTGACAGCACCGGGGTAACCGGTATCCTGCCCCCTCCACTCATTCGGCTCCTCATATATGCAAATGGAAAAATCAGGCGGTTGACAACTGTTCTTTCGTCACGCAGTCCTGTCCTTTGGGTCCTGGGGACAGACATATTTGCTCCCCCATTTCATTCTTCTCTCGTCAAAGAATCAAAACTCTGTTGCTATAAAACCAAAATAAACCCTGAAGTCAGCTTGTCAAGAAAGAAACTCTCATTTTTTTGCCATCTGGTTTTAGCAAGAAGGATCTATTTCATTATCACGAATTTCCCCACCTGGTTTTCTCCGGTATCCTTGTCCTCCACGCTGAAAAGATAGATCCCCGATACCACCGCCTGCCTGTTGCGGGAGATTAGATCCCACTGATCAATGGTTGCATCGAGATCGTCTCTATCCCTTTCGTGGTGCAAGGTCTGTACCAGATCACCATCCAGAGAATATATCCTGATGGTGCATCGGGGAGGCAGGTTCACAAACCTTATCCGCTTCCCGTAGATTCCTCCCGGCTCGTACTTGTCGTCAACATACCCCCCGTCTATCCGGTAAGGATTGGGATAAACCATCACCTTCAGACCCTCGGCCTCAACCGTCTCCCACTTGTCGACCGGCCATACCTCGGTGGTATTGATCAGCTTGGATGATTCCAGAGCTTGAAGACCGGTCTGAGGATCGCCCACGTCGAACGCCGTTACCGCATAGTGAACCGACTGAGAGGCAAACTCGCCCAACTCAAACTCATAATCCCAATACCGGTCCGAGGTGTCGGCAGGCGAAGTGCGATCCACATGATTCCGGTACGCCGTGTCGGCGATTATAGCGTCAAAACCAACGTTCCAATCCTGAGCCTCAAAATACAAAGAGTCGTAACTCTCCAGCTTGATGGAATCATAAGTCACCGCATAGCCCAAATCCGCGTCTATGGAGTCGGATAAACGAATGTAAAAGGGTGGATATACTTCCTCGATCA
>JBAUFO010000124.1:0-17916 GCA_049679185.1 Candidatus Zixiibacteriota bacterium | reverse complement strand
GGCACAGAGGGTGCTCTCTCAAAAGGGGAGATCGGACATAAACATCTTTGCGCAAATATCGCGCGAGGGACGGAAGTTCAAAACCGGACTGTGTGCCATTACCCAGCAGCCGAAGCTGATCGACGAGGAGCTTCTGTCTCAATTCAACACCCTGTTTATTCTGGGGTTAGCTGATGAGAGGGACAGGAACATAGTAAGGTCCTCTGCCAAGCAGGACATCTCCGATTTGGGCACGGAGATACAGATGCTGGAAGCCGGGGAGGCTCTCATCACCTCTCCCCAGTCACCCTTTGCCATCCCGGCGAAGATTCATCTTTATGAGGAGTGGCTGAAGAAGAGAGGCGAAGCAGAAAAGGGATTTGAAAAAGCGAAGATAGACCGAGAGTTCTTCTGACGATGACGTAGAGTTCAGTAACCTGCGGTCGTCTCGCACCCTGAAGGGTGCGGCTACCACAGTATTTGTAGCCGCAAGCTTTAGCCTGCACTCAAGCGGACGGCATCCAGGTAACGTTGTGTGGATTTCAGGTACCAGAACCTAACTTAAGTTAGGTTCTGGTTAGACAAATTAGGTTTTGGTTCAGATCATCGTATGCGATAGTTGATTTCCCTATGCGTTTTGTTCACATATCAGACAGCCACCTGGGGGCAAGCGGATATTCCCGCAGATTGTCAGCCTCCGGATATAATCAAAGGGAAGAGGACGTCTGCAGTTCGTTTCAGGCGGCCGTGGATCAGATCATCGAACTGAAGCCGGATTTCGTTCTCCACTCCGGCGATCTCTTCCACACGGTAAGGCCCACCAACCGAATCATCAACTTCGCCATAAGACAGATCCTGCGGGTGGTCAATCTGGAGATTCCTATGGTGATCATCTCCGGGAATCACGACACGCCCAAGCAGAGAACCGTCGGGTCGGTTTTTTCCTTTTTCGAGGTCTTATCGCCTCTTCTTCACCTGGTACACAGGAATCAGTATGAGTTGATAAAACTGAAGCATGTTGCCATCCACGCCATTCCTCATTGTCTAAATCAAGAGGATTTCTCCCAAGAGCTGGCAAAGGTGGAGATCGTCGGCAGACCGCCGACGGCCGATGGCGGATATCATTCAAGCGGTAACATTTTGATGCTGCATGGTGTCGTGGCGGGAATCCGGGAGTTTTCCATGGGTGAACTGGCCGAACAGGAGATTCCCTCCTCGTATTTGCAAAGAGGATTCGATTACGTAGCCCTGGGACATTATCATCGCTTTTGCCAGGTGGAATCGGGCGGGTATTATGCAGGTTCGACCGAGAGGCTCTCCATGTCAGAACTGGGACAGGAGAAAGGATTTGTGGAAGTCGACCTGCAGACGAAGAATGTGAAGTTCCATCCCGTTCCGACCAGAGATATGATCGAGCTTCCCCCACTCAACGCGCGCGAGTTGGTTCAGGAGCAGATCCTACTTGAAATCGAAAAGAGAGTCGGGGCGCAGGACGTTGAAGAGAAAATAGTCAGGCTGAAAGTGACCAGCATCCCGGAGCATGTATACAACTCTCTTGATTTTCGCAAGATTGCTGAGCTAAAATCAAGGGCATTCCATTTCGACCTCAAATTCGACAGAAAAGAAGAAGAGGCAGGAGATCAATCCACAAGAACCTCCATTGGCAAATTGAACATGGAATTCCAACAGTTCTTAAAACAGGCACCGGTGGAGAATCTGAAGAAAGACAGATTGCTGGAGCTGGGTTTGAGATACTTGTCGGCGGAGGGCGGTAGCCAGTAGGCAGTAGGCAGACAGAACCCTGATCATTATTATGAACGATGAACAATGAACCCCTAACCGACTTGCCGGATGTACCTAAGAAGTATTAGCCTAACGAACTACAGGAGATTTAAGTCTGTGAAGCTTGAGTTTCCTGACGGGATAGTGGGGATCATCGGAAACAATGGCGCCGGGAAATCCACGCTGATGGAAGCTATCGCCTGGGCGCTGTTCGGCACGGATGCTTCCCGAACCAGCAAGGACCAGATTAAGTCAATCTCCGCGTCAAAAGCAGATGTGTGCCAGGTGATCCTGGATTTCGAGTTGCATGGAGACAATTTTCAGGTGGTGCGGGAACTTAAAGGTGCAACCAATTCGGTGGATGCTTCGGTGATCATCAACAAAAAGGTGGCGGCCAGGGGAAATAATCCGGTAAATGAACTTATCCAGAGAACGCTGGACATGGATTACAGGGCTTTCATGACCTCCTTCTACGCCAAGCAAAGAGAGCTCAATGCCCTCTCCGATTTTCAGCCGCATAAGAGAAAAGAGCTTCTGGCCCGCATGTTGGGAATCGAAACCCTTGATGCAGCTTTGAAAAACTTGAGATTGGACAAGAGGGATCTGGAGGTGAAGCTCGGATTGGACCGCTCCCGCCTGAAGGACAAGGTGGAACTGGAAGCACAGAGAAAGGAGAAATCGCAAAGTCTCAGCCGGCTGAAGGACACGCATGCAGCCACGAAAGAGAGGTTCGACTCAGAGACGTCCGGGTTGAAGGAGACGGAGAAGTCGTGGAAGGAGATCAAAGCAAAACAGGAGGAACACACGCGCCTAAGCCAGAAAAGCAGCATAACCCAAACGGAAAAACGCAGCCTGGAAGCTCAACTGAAATCACAAGATCAAGAGAGGATGAAGCTGATCGCGCTCGATTCCGAGAGCAGGAGACTGCAAGAGCTGCTTGCCCCGTACGAGGAAACGAAAAAGAAGGTTGCTGCCTTAGACGAGCAAAGGATAAAGGGGGAACAGCAAAAGGTTACGCAAAATCAAATTAAGGATATTGAGGCGTCCCTGACAAAGGATCAAGAACGGCTGGCGTTTCTAAAGAAGGAACTTGGACCCAGGAGCGAGATTGAGAAGGACCTCAAAGGAGTCAATGAAAAACTGGTGTCGGTGGAGAAGGAGCTCGAAGTAAGAAGGAGTCTGTACGTAAGGACGGAGGCAGCATCGAAGTCGATCCGGGATGAGAAAGCCAAATTGGACTCTCAACTGAAGCATATAGAGGAACTTGGCCCTGATTCGGTGTGTGATCGCTGCCTGAGGCCCATGGGGTCAGATTATCACGGGATTCGTGAACACCTTTTGAAGGAACAGCGTGAGTTGAAGCAGAAGTTGAAAAGCATAGACGGGGAAAAGGAAAAAATAAAAGAAGAAGGACAGACGCTAAAAAAGAGTAAAATTGAACTCGAGAAGCAGAAGGAACACCTGCAGAAATCGTTAGAAAAGCTCTCCGGATTGGAAGGGGAGAGGCGAAATTCGGAAGCTGGCTGGAAGGAGAAGGAGAAAAACCTCTCATCTTTGCGTGAAGCTCTTAAGGGTCTTGGAGAGGTTCAGTACGATCAAGACAACCATAAGAAATTGACAGAAGAATTTGAGCAACTGCAGAAAACGAAGCAGAGATCATCGGAACTGTCTGCTGAGCTGAAAAGACTGCCCCAACTGGAAAAGAGTACGAATGAGCTGAGAGATAAGATAAAACTGCTCGGAGAGGAGGAGGACAAATTAAGAGGGGCCGTTTCGAGCCTTCGATTCTCTGAAGAGGAGTACAAGAAGACGGAGAGGAATCTGGAGGAGAGGAGAGAAAACGTTCACTCGACTGAACTTGCCTTAAAGGATATCAGCCATCAGGTTGAAATGGTCGGAAAGGAAATCGATCAGATTGAGGGGGAGATCAGCAAAGCCGCACGGTTGGCGCAAAGTATCAAGGAATGGGAAGAACAGCAGCGATACTTAGAGAGGCTGGACCTGTTATTCTCGGATTTCAGGGTATCCCTGATAGGGCGCATCAGGCCGACGCTTTCCCGGTACGCAAAAAGTCTGTTTCTGGATCTGTGTGATAACAGATATGAGGATTTCGAGCTGGATGAGGATTACGAGATTTTAATTCAAGATCAGGGAGAGAAGTTCCCCTTAAGCCGCTTTTCGGGCGGCGAGACTGACTTGGCCAATCTGTGCCTGCGGATCGCCATCTCACTTCTGATCTCCGAATCGAGCCAGGTGGATTTTTCCTTCATCATTTTGGACGAGATCTTCGGAAGTCAGGACCTGCTCCGAAAAGAGAGTATCCTGACTGCGCTGGCAAGGCTAAAGAACAGGTTCAGACATATGTTCTTGATCACGCACATAGATGACATCAAAGACTCAGTGGAGAATTTGGTCTACGTTACGGAAAACGAGGATGGCAGCAGTGACTTGGTGTTGCAGTGATCTCCTTCCCCCAGAAACCACATCGATTCCATCTTCATGAGTCTGCAAAGAGATTGAAGCAGGAAGATTTGTTGGCTAAGTTGAAACTCCAGAAAAGAGATTCACGGTGAGAAGAAGTTTCCTGAGTTCAAGGTGGATACTATACATCGCTTTCGTTTTCGCTGTAGTTCTCCTAATCCTTGTATTTCATCCTTCGTTCAGGGGAATAGGGGTCGAGGAGGTGACGGATGGAGATACCATAGTCTTAGAAAACGGAGAGGTGGTTCGCTACATCGGCATAGACACGCCGGAGCGAGACGATCCTTTCTATGGGGAAGCTACCGAGGCAAATCAGGAGATGCTGGAGCGGGGCAGAATCACGTTGGAATACGACCAGGACAGGCGAGATCGCTATGGAAGACTTTTAGCTTATGTCTGGGTGGACACTCTTCTGCTCAACGCCGAGTTGATAAGGAAGGGATTAGCGTCAGTATACCTGTTCTCTCCCAACCTGAAATACCGAGAGCGTTTTATCTCCTTGCAGAGAGAGGCCCGGCAGAAAACTGTGGGCATCTGGTCGATACCGGTGGAACCTGAGGCCTACTACGTCGCTTCGAGAAGATCACAAAGGTTCGTGTTTCACCGACCGGACTGCCGGTCGGCGAAGAGGATTAAGAGAGAGAATCTGATGAGGTTTGAAACCAGAGACGAAGCCTTAGACTCAGGTTACAGTCCCTGTCGAAACTGCAGGCCCTGATGGCAGAACAAGACTTGGTCTGACGGACAGGGAAGTGTTTTTCTTGAAACCACACAAAAGCTCGCTCTCCACCCACAAACGTTCCTGCCTATTTTTCATACAATCTCTCCGCTTGATCGCAAGAGGCGCCAACTCCTGTCGATCATCTCGATAGGCAAGTGGGATTCTTTTGGGGGTGGAATCGCTCGGGCAACAAGGAGGGGGTATGCCGTCACTGTTGGTGATCGAAGACAAAGACAACATGAGGGAAATGCTCTCCAAAACTCTGGAGGCAGAGGGGTACGAGGTGGAAACGGCAAAAGATGGGGAGGGGGGAGTAGAGAAAGCTAAAGAGAAGAAATACGACGTTGTGCTCACTGATCTGAAGCTGCCCAGGATGGATGGAATCGAGGTCCTGACTACCCTGAAGGAGCTGGACCAAGACGTAGCGGTCATCCTGATGACCGCTTACGGCACCATCGAGAAGGCGGTGGAGGCCATGAGAGAGGGGGCTTTCGATTTTCTTACCAAACCTTTCGATACCGATCACCTGTCTGTCTTAATCAAGCGGGCTATGGAAAACCGCAGGCTGGTGGCGGAGAACGTTCTCCTGCGGGAGGAGCTGGGACACCATCTGGGATTTGCCCAGATCATAGGAAAGTGCGAAAAGATGCAGGAGGTCTCCAGGCTGATTCAAAAGGTGGCTCCCTCCGATACCACGGCGCTGCTTTTAGGAGAGTCGGGAACGGGAAAGGAGCTTTTCGCACGCGCCATGCACAACCTGAGCGCCAGGAAAAAGGGGCCTTATGTGGCCATCAATTGTGCCGCCATACCCAGAGAGCTTTTGGAGAACGAGCTTTTTGGGTCGGAAAGAGGCGCTTACACCGGCGCGGTGGCCCGCAAGATGGGAAAGTTTGAGATAGCGCAGGGTGGCACCATCTTCTTAGATGAGGTGGGAGACTTAGACATTGCCCTGCAGGCCAAACTGCTCCGCGTGCTTCAAGACAGGACCTTTGAGCGTCTGGGAGGTACGAAGACCATAACCGTGGACGTGAGGCTGATCGCAGCTTCCAACGCGGACCTGAAGAAAGCGACGGAAAAAAAGCAGTTCCGCGAAGACCTGTTTTATCGACTCTCTGTCTTTCCCATAACCATTCCCCCTCTGAGAGAGAGAAGAGAGGACATCCCGGAATTAGCTGAGTACTTCGTCAAGAAGTACTGTGCCGAGATGAAGAAACCCAAGAAGAAAGTCTCCGGGGAGGCATTGTCGTTGTTGGACAAATATCATTGGCCGGGCAACGTGAGGGAGCTGGAGAATACCATTGAGAGAGCGATAATTCTCTGCGAAGGGAAAAAGATCCTTCCTGAACATCTAGCGATAAGAATTCCCTCTCCCCATGAGATAAGACTGCGAGAGGGAGCGGGGCTGAAAGAAGTGGGGCAGCATGCACAGGCAGAAGCGGAGAGGGCGCTCATAATCCGGGTGCTCACCCAAGTTCGAGGAAACAAGAGAAAAGCCTCGCAGGCGCTAAAGATCGATTACACCACCTTGTTCGAGAAGATAAAGAGATACAGCATAGATGCGTGAAAAGACATTCACGCGGTGTTCCGCGGCTCAGATAAAAAAGCCGCCCCTTTTCGGGGCGGCTTTTTATTATCTTTCAGTCAAACGATCCTTTGGCTTGAAATCGGTGCAAGGCTTCTCTCCGTAGTAATACAGGAACCTGTACAGGCGCCCCAGGTCGCGCAGGTCTATCTCCTCATCGCAGTTGACGTCGGCGATCTCGAGAGGGTTGGGAGAGGGGACCGTGCCGGATAGGAATTTGACAAGATAATTTATGTCCCCGTAGTCGATAAATCCGTCTCTGTTCATATCCCCGGAAATCGGATCCGGATGCATGTACTCGAAAGCCCCCATGTCGATCCGCTGACCTCCGGCAAACGGGACGGGAATATTCGGGTCTCCTGTATCTATGCAGGGCGAACCGAGGCAGAGATGGAAATTTCCGTGGGGGGGATTTCCGAAGCGAGGATCAACCGAGATGTTCCCGCTGTTTCCGATCAGATCCTCGCTTAAGCCATAATAATCCAAAGCCTCGTCTCCGCGGCCGTTGCCCCAGACGTCATTGTATGACAGGTGGCCAACTCCCTGAAGGGTAAACAAGCCATAGCCTTGGTTGTTGGTGACTATATTATTCTCGAAGTACCAGGGCCCGCCAAAAAATCTGACGGCATCACCTCGGTTACCACTGATGGTGTTGTTGACTACAAGGAAGTCTCCGGTAACGCCGCTGCCGTAAAGGACGACCACCGCCGATCCGGAATCGCCGTGAATTGTGTTGCGGACTATCTTAGCTGAGTTTGGCTCGAGAAGATGGATAGCTGATCCGCCGCCGCTTGCATAGTTCCCGCTGATAACGTTGTGCTGGATGTCCGGATCGGATCTGTAGCAATAAATGCCCGCCCCGTGACCTTCATAGTTGGAGTTTTCGGTTATGTGATTCCACAGGATGGCGGGTTCCGACTCATAACAGAATATCCCTGCGCCGTGACCGGAGTGATTCTGGTTGCCGGTGACAACGTTATTGAAAATGGTGGGGCTGGAGTTAAAAGAGTATATCCCTCCTCCGTGAGAGCCGTTACGCCCCCTGCCGTTCTGAACGGTGAAGCCACATAATGTGACCTTTTCGCTTCGACCGATGGTAACCACCCAGCCTTCTTCTTTTCCCTCGATGATGGTAGACCTTACCGTCGATTCATCGGGGTCACACATGAAGTGGCTTGCCACCACCAGTCCATCTTTTTGGTACAGGCTTATGTTCTCCTTGTACAGTCCTCTGTCCACCAACACGGTATCTCCAACCCTAGCGCAGTCTATTGCTCTCTGAATGGTCCGGAAGGGCGAGCCCCACCCACCGTCGCCCGATTGGTCGCTTCCGTGAGGGGAGACGTGCCAGGCCGGCCCCTGGTGGGACGATTTTTGGCGAATGGCCAGCGCCAGTTTCTTTTCATGAGTGATGAGAGTCCCGTCGGAAGTCCTTCCCCTGGCGATGATGGTTATGTCAGGACACATCTGGGGAACGGATTCGGGCGGAAAGGAAATCAACAGAGTTGAACTCCCGGGGAGTTTATCGATCTGCGCCGGATAGAGGCGCAGGTCCAAAAGGGGAGAGGAACCTGAGACGCCTAGAGTGACCGGTCCCTCGAATCCTCCCAGGGAGGTGATGACCAGCTTGAAATTCTGATATTCTCCTTCGCTTTCCGATCCGGATGCACCGGAGCCCCATTCGGTATATCTGGCTAAAACCTCAGGGACGGCTGTTATGGCGAAATCGGGCTTCCCTGACATGGTGGAACCGGAGCCTCTTTCCGTTGCCCGGCCTCTGGCGCCAATGTACGTGGTGAAATCGTCCCTGCACTCGCCCTGGTAGTCCGCAAGCAAGCTTTCTGCTAAGGCACCCGCACCCTCCTGAAGAGACGTACCCCTTTCGCTAACGAGATTACCCTCCGCGATCGGGACGGTGGATTCCTCATCCTGAACGCCCGTTCGCTCCGACGAGATCACCCCGCTGACGGCCGACACAACCACCAGCGCCAAGGCGCAAGCTAAACCAAAGACCAGCTTCTTCCTCCTGCCATAAACCCCCGACACCTTCTCACGGATGAGGTTGTTCTTCCGGGCCGAGAGTTCGGTCAGAGTATCTTGGATGCCTTGCTTGACTCTGTCCATCAGGCGCTCCGCCTCTTCGGCGCTTCGACTTCTGATGCAGAGTTCTATGTTACTAAGTGGGTGCGTTCCCAGGCCATCCGCACTGAGATCGACCTTCGGAGCCCGGAACTTCCTTATTCTCCATCTCTCTGCCCAGCCGAAGCTGGCTGTCTTAAAAGTGACAAGATACTCCCCATTCTTCAGCAACCTTTTCACTCTTAACCGCATAGCCACCTCCATTCAAGAAAGATAAACACCGTTTCTACCTGGTTAATAACCGTCTTTTGAGAACTTCTCCTTCAAATCGCCAAAAGAGCCTCTGCCTCTGTCTCCATCCTGGCGGTGTCCGATGTATCCAAAGGTTTAACTATCGTCGTTATCTTTATGGCTGTCAATATCATAAGAGAATGAGAGTAAGGCGTGCATATCATTATCCCACGAAACAACCACTCATCCATATCTTGCCCGTGCGCGGGTTCCCTGAATCCGGACCCGACCAGAACTGCGACACCGATAGCCGGAGAAGCGCACTCCTTCCTCTTATTATCCTTTCCGTTTAGAAAAGAGAAAACTGAATCTAAATCATCAATGAAAACTTCGGCTGAGTAAAACGAGCCTTTGTCTCCTAATCTATCTATGTAGCTGTCTCTTGTCAAGCATTTTTTGCAGGAAAAATCAGGGTGATGACAAATAGATGTTTTAGCTACCGGATCTTCGAAGGAGCCTAACTGTTTGATGGGGTGCAGGAGTAATCAAACACACCAATTGGGATTGTTGCGAAGAGACTGTTGCAAAATATCTGGTGTAACTGCAGGCAGGTTCGGACTCAGGTTTTGAATGGTAGGAGAGAAGCGAAGGGAATCGAAAAGGCAGACCCGTCGCGCCAGCAACGGGGATCAAGCCAGCACCTAACTTAAGTTAGGTGCTGTTCAATGTCAGAATACCTCTTATGCCCCCAAAAAGGGATACTGTTATCTTCCGCTAATGCGAGCAGGGTTCGGTTCCACCCTGATAAAGGTAGTTCACCAGGTAGATCACGTCGCCGACATTGATGTCATCGTCGCAGTTCACGTCACCCAAGAGCAGGGGAGAGGGAGCCGGTCCTTCCTTATATAGATAGTTCACCAGGAAGACTACGTCCGAGACGTTGATCTTCTCGTCACCGGTGACGTCACCGGTGAGATAGAAGCTGTACTGGATGGCGGCCAGTATGTCGGGAACCCCCCAGCCATAGTTATTATCGGGAAATAAGGCATGATCGCCGCTCATCATTAGCGCTTCCCTCACCTGCATGGGCGTCCATCCGGGGTGGGCTGAGAGAATCACTGCCGCCGCACCGCCGATGAGGGGCGTGGAGAGGGAGGTTCCGTTGGCGTAGGTGTAGCTGCTGGGACTGCTGGCGCTGGCACAGCGGGTCGAAACCCCCTGGGCACACACTTCCGGCTTGGTCCGTCCATCGAAGCTGGGCCCTCTGGAACTGAAAGAGGCGATCACCCCGTCTGAGTAAACCGCGCCGCAGGCGACGATGCTGTCCGCGTCTGCGGGAGCATGCAGGGTTCCGCTTCCGGGTCCGGCATTGGCCATGGCGTTGCAGACCACGATCCCGAGCTGCGCGGCGATGTCTGCCGCAATAGTGGTCACCGCGGTGTTGCCATCCATATCGGAGTAGAAATACCAGTCGATATAGGCCAACGAGCTGGAGATGACGCCCGCGCCGATGCTGTCCGCCCACTCCATTCCAGCCACCCAGTTGTCCTCCTCGATGGGCTCCTCCATGGAGACGTCCTCGGTCTTAGCGATAATGAAGTCGGCACCGTATGCCGGGCCGTAAAGATATCCGGATGCGGCCCCGCCAAGAGCTGACCAGGTCAGCGTCCCGTGGTTATGCGACGAGGAGGGATCACCGACCTCGTTTTGCGTATTGCCGTCGTTGTTGACGAAATCCCACTCAGCCAAAACGCGCCCCTCCGAATAAGCCGGCTGAAAAGCCTGGTGGTCCTTTCGGAAGCCGGTGTCAAGCATGCAGACCAAGACCCCCTGACCGTAGTATCCCAGGTTGTGAACCGCCGGGATGTTCAACTGCTGAAGCTGGCCATAGGAGGCGCCGTAGTTCAAATCGAACAGACCTTTCCCCTGAAGAGGTTCCTGGGGGGGAGGCTCGATTCTGACAGGTTTCCTCTTCCCGGTTAGTACTGGTTTTATGGAGCGAACGAAGCTCAGCTTGGATATCTCATCCAACTCGCTGACCGGTATCTCGAAGCTGGCGGCGTTGAGCCATCTGCTTCTGTGCCTGAACTGAGCCTCAAAATCCATTATCCGGTCGATGTAAGCCTGGTTCACTGGAAGATCACGGAAGTCGACCAATGACTGCTTCATGACCTTAGCCCTCCGCCGGGCGGCTCTGGAGGTCAAAGTATTCTCGGCTTGAGTTACAGCCGACCGGTAGCTCTCCACATCCACGAACCCTTTATCCGTGAAGAAAACCCACACCTTCACTTTTTCCTGCGGTTCGAGTTTTGTTAAATGCTGTGAGAATCTCTCCGAGACGACCAGATCGTCTTTGGCAAGATATAATTCGGGCTGCTGTGGAACCTGTCCGGTGATTCGGACACTCATCACGCCGATCAGGCAGAGGGCCACAAATAGTAACGCGGACCATTTGAGATAAGAGGACTTAAACATAAGCATTGCTCCTTTATTTACAGGTGTCGGCAAAACAGCCGATCAGTTGAAGTCTCCGTCGTAAGGCCGGACCCATCGAGGATGGCGCAAATAGACTCCGCGTCTCCTCCTTTCTTAATTTACGTAAGAATCAAGATCTGTCAACTCCTTTTATTTGTCTAATGGCTGATACCAGGGTGAAATCGGCAACTTTCGTAGCCTGAATTCAAGAAAGTGCTTGACAAAGGTGGGGCTAAGCGTTAAGCTATATAGTAGATACACCCAGATCCTCAGATTGCTCACAACCCAACGTCGTCAGCGCAAGGGCTGAAGTGCGCTTCGATGATAAACTTGGGAGGTGAATCATGAGACGCCGGTTATTATCTTTATGGGGCATACGTTTCCGTTCTTGTGTAGCTGAACTGACCACCGTTCTGCTATTCCTTTTAGTCGGCAGCGCGTGGGGTCAGGAGATCATCTGGAGCAAAACCTACGGCGGGTTGGGAGAGGACGGCGGGCTCGGCGGCTGCCAGACCTCAGAGGGAGGCTATATTGTGACTGGAATAACATTGTCCTACGGCTCCGGCGCTCAAGTGTATCTCATCAAGACCGACCGGAGAGGAGACACCCTCTGGGCCAGGACTTACGGAGGGGCGGGCTGGGATCAGGGCAACTCTGTCCGGCAAACCTCAGATGGCGGGTATATCGTGGCAGGCTGGACCGACTCCTTCGGCTCTGCAATTCAGGTCTATCTGATCAAGACTGACTCAGGTGGAGACACCATCTGGACCAGGACTTACGGAGGAGCCGATTGGGAGAATGGTGTGGAAGTGCGGCAGACCCGGGACCGGGGGTATGCCATAGTCGGGTCCAAGAGGATTCGTCCCAGGATCTGGGACGTCTATTTGATCAAGACCGACTCCACAGGCGGGCTTCAGTGGTCCAGGACGTACGGGGGTAATCGGAATGACAAAGGTTATTCCGTAGAACAGACCCGGGATGGTGGATATATCATCGCCGGCTATTACGGGTGCGCCGGCTACCCCGACTACAGCGTGTACTTGATCAAGACCGACCCGGGGGGAGACACCCTATGGACCAGGACCTACTATCCAGAAGGGAGTTGGTGGAGCCTGGGCTTGGACTGCGCTCTGACCTGGGATGGGGGATACATTGTGACCGGATTCAGCATCGATCAGGCAATCGACCAGGATGTCTATTTGATCAAGACTGACGCAGAAGGGGACACCATCTGGACCAGAACCTATGGCGGAAACAACTGGGAGTCGGGCGCAGCAGTTCGGCCCACTTACGACGGAGGCTACATTCTGGCCGGGGTTAGCCAGGACTCGGCATCCGGCTCCAATCGTATCTACCTGATCAAAACTGACGGTGAAGGAGATACCCTCTGGACCAGAATCTACGGCGGCAGTGGTGGTGATAGCCCTTATGAAGTTCTGCTGGCCTCGGATGGAGGCTACCTGGTGGTTGGAGCAACCAGCTCCTACGGTGCCGGCTCTGCTGACATGTACCTGCTCAAGATAAGCGCTTTCCCGGAGGCAATACTGGCCGGAGATGCAAACGGGAATGGAGAGGTCAACGTCGGTGACGTGGTATACCTCATAAATTACCTGTTAAAACAGGGTCCTTCCCCTGAGCTGCCGGCAGGAAGCGACAACAACTGTGACCAGGCCGTCAACCTGGAAGACGTGGTCTACCTGTTGAACTACCTTTTCAGAAACGGACCCGTACCGGGTTACGAGTGCGCATGAGACGTTCGAGGGCTGAAATGAAGATAACTCATTTTGTTTATCCTCCGAGGAGCCAGCCGCGTTTGTCCTGAGCCGCTCTGCTCACTCATCAAGCAAGAGACGATGAGGCTCTAACTCCGGCTGCGCCTTTTACTACCGAAGCCGGTCTGCATTCCTTCCCTTCTTAGTTCGAATCAATAACTATTCTCTCGCCGGAGAGAAATCCTCCGATTCCATTTTCAACAAGTAGCGGTTTCGACCGCCTTTTTTAAAGTATCTGCTTGCCACTCCCCTGACTTGATTCCTCCCCGGCGAACAGACGCAGGTTTTCGCAAATTGTGTCCGGATTCAGTTCTCCAGTTGTTTCTTAGAATTATCCTTACAGGGCAATCGGCAAGAGGACAGGAGATATTCCTCTTTTAAGGGTGAGGGGATTAAGGTTCCGCTGCTCCCTGCCGATTGTACTTTATGAAGCACGTCACACAGAGGTTAAAGCGTAAAGGAAGGGGTGCCCGTCGTTTCTCCCCGCTAAAATTTTCGTTGGGGACTTAAGGTTTACGGAATTTCAGCCGAAAAGACAAGTAGTGTGATTCTGGCAGTGTCAAGTTTGTTAATGAAAACTAAAAAAAAGAGACGCATATGTTCTTTGGAAAAAAAGGAAGAAGCGTAGCGGGTCTGGACATCGGCGCATCCTCCATTAAGCTGGTAAAGCTGGAGGAGAGATCCGGAAGTTTCGCCCTGACCTCTCTGGGGATGAGAGAACTGCCACTGGAGGTTGTGGTGGATGAGGAGATCAAGGACAAGGATACGGTCATCTTCAATCTCCAGAGCCTGGTGGATCAGTGCGATCCGAAGTTGAAGGAGGTGGCCATATCCATCTCCGGGCACGGGGTGATCACCGACAAGATCACCATGGATCAGAAGAGTGAAGCCGAGGCGGAGCAGGCCATTCTGTTCGAGGCGGAACAGAGAAGTCCCTTCGACGTGGAAGACGTGACCATGGACTATCACGTGGTCAAAGTGAACGAAGAGATCAAAAAGATGGACGTGCTTTTGGTTGCCGCCAGAAACGAGTTTCTGAATTCGTATGTAGAGCTCGTCGCAGAAGCGGGCCTAAGGCCGGTGATCGTGGATACCGATGCCTTTGCCATCCTCAACGCCTACGACATAAACTACGAGATCGATCCGGAAAAGGTGACCGCGTTGATGGACATCGGATTCGATACCACCAGCATCACCTTCCTGAAAAACGGGCTGTTTCATTCCACCAGAGATTTGGCCAGCGGGGGAAGGCTGATCTACAACTCCATAATGAAGGAATTTCGCATCAATCAGGAACTGGCAATGAAGACCATCAAGGGGGAAATGGGAACCTCCATCGATCAGGACATGCTGAAGGCGACGGTGGTCACCGCTTCCGAGGAGCTGATCTCTGGTTTGGAGGTGGCCTTCTCCTATTTTAAATCCACCGCCAATGTGCCGCAGGTGGATTGGATAGTCCTCTCCGGTGGTGGGGCGCTGATTCCTTTCCTGCCCGAGTTTGTGCAATCAAAATTGAACGTTCCCATTGAGGTGGCCAATCCCTTGAGAAATATCGAGTACGATCCCGAGATCTTTAAAGGCGTCCAGCCGGACAGAATAGCACCGCTTCTTGCTGTCTCGGTCGGACTGGCCTCGAGAAAGGCAGAATAACATGGCCAAGATCGAAATAAATCTGCTCCCCAGGGAGCTGAGAAAAAGGCGACCAGGCATCTCCTTCGACAAGAGCCTGACTCTTGTCGCCAGCTTGGCGGTCGTCCTGGTGGTGGCGTTCGTGGGGATCAACGTGTTTCAGAGCATGAAGCTCAAAGCTTTGAACAACAAGATAGCCCAGGCACAAAGAAGGGCCGACGAGCTGAGAAAGAACATAGAACTGGTGGATGCCTTAACCGACGTCAAGGACAAGGTCCTGCAGAGGATGTCTGCCATAGAGGCCCTGGACAGAAACAGAGCAGTGTGGGTCAGGGTGCTGGAGGATCTGACCAGAAGAGTTCCGGATTACCTGTGGCTCTCCCTTTTAGAGGAAGAGGAGTCGCAGAGCACTGCCGTGGCGGATTCGGGAGTGGACAGCACCACCGTTTTGAGCCAGCCACCGTCTCCGGCCAAAAAGAGGGTAACCATGGAAGGGTACAGCTTCTCCTTAAACAGCTTGGCTTCGTTTTTGATCGAGCTGATCGGCTCGCCCTATTTCAAGAACATGGAGTTGCAGTATGTGAAGAGGGCGGAGATGGAGGAGCGCAAGACCTTCACCTTCCAGCTGGTGGGAGATCTTTACTACGTGCCGGACTTTGAAGGCCTGGACGCCGACACCGCTGTCCACGAATTAGCCTCCACTCATGAAACCGAAGATTACGAGATGAACTTGGCTGCCGGGAGGGAATAGATGGATTTAAAGGATCCGAAAACACAAAAGTTTCTTCTGGGAGGTCTGGTGATCTTCCTGGTGGTTTATTTCTGGTATGCCAGGATCTACTCCAAGAAGGCCGAATTGATCCAGCAAAAACAGGTGCAGTACGAGTATCTGCTTTCCGACTTAAAGAGCGTGGAGATGAAGGCAAAGAGCTTTGAGAGCCTGAAGGAGGAATACCATAGGCTGCTGGAAAGATATCGCCGGGTGGAGCGCCTGCTGCCGGAAGAAAAGCAGATCCCTCTGTTTCTGATTCAGATGCACTCCGCGGCGCAGGCCAACAGAACCGGAATCATGCAGATTATCCCGGAAGAGCCGATGTCCGAGGGCTTTTATAATACCAGTTCTTTTGACATAGAGCTAACCGGATCATATCACAGGTTGGGGAGCTTCTTCAGCAACGTGGCCAACTTCCCCTTCCTGGCAAATGTGTCCGGTGTGACCATGGCTGCACTTACAGAAGACGAACAAAAGGGCATGGAGAAGAACAGAAGCATCACCGCGTCGCTGAAGCTTACCACTTACTATGTAAGGGAAGAAGAGAGGCTTAAAGAGATAGAATTCTAAAAAGGGTGATACATGAGAATGAATCTTGTGATCAGGCTGTCCTGTGCCGTACTGGCATTTCTTTTCCTGGGCATCTTTGTCCTCGCCGCCGACCAGGCCATGGGCAGCAGCCGAATACAGAACATCAGCCTGAAGAAGGAAGGCGACTTCACCAAGGTCACGGTTTACGCGGACAAGCCTTTCGAGTTTTCTCACTTCACGGAAGAGGCCAAAGGAGGCAAGCCTTACCGGGTGATCATCGATTGTCAGGATGCCATCTTTGATCTGCCCCAGAACAACTTCAAGACCGGGCTTCCGGCGGGAACGATAAAGGCTATTCGCACCAGCCAGTATCAGGCAGCGCCCGAGCGGATCGTCAGAGTGGTACTGGACCTGAAGGCTCCGGTGGTCTACAAGGTAACGGAACCGGAGACGGATTACGAGGCCAGCATCGCCATCTTCACCGCCAAAGATCCTGATTTTGCTTTGTGGGTGGCAGTGCTGGAGGGTGAGAAGATTCAGAAGGTATCGAGGGAAAAAGGACAGCCCGAACTCTCCCGAACCGAAAAGGCTTTGGTTCCCGTAGAGGAACCGAAGCCCGACCAGTCAGAAGCTTTTCTTCCCAGCTCCGAGCAATCTGCCGACCAAACCTTGTTGGGGAAAGAAGGCGCTGAGGCCGTTGAGAAGAGGAAAGTCAATCGGCGAGCGGTTTCCTACGCAGATACCGGTGAAGTCATTTTCCCTACGGAGCAGAAACGAGTGTTGTTGTCGCGGACAGAATCCGAAGTGCAGGACGTCACCAAGCGGGCAGTTGAAGAACTGCCGACCGTGATGCTGCCCAAGTCGGAACCGCAGCCTCCGTCTGTCCCAGTTCTGGCACAGGTTGAAAGAGCCGGGAAGGAGGGGATGGTAAGACCACATCCATCCACCGAACGGGCTTCCCCGACGAGCCAGCTAACCCAATCCCCTGTTTTCTGGGGTCCTCTGCCAAAGGAGGAGACTGTCGCAGAGGAAAGGGCCGACAAGGAGAAGGTAACGGTTGCCAAAGTCGAAAGGGAGAAAGCGTCCGAACGGACCGCCGGCCCTATTGAGAGAGGAATCGGCAGAATTCTGGGTCCCGAACCGGTAGCTGCCAGGGAAACCATGCCGGCCCCGGATACCGCGATGGTTATTCAGAGTGGGATGGAGTTCCATTTGTCCGTGGTTGCCCAGAGGAGGTTGGTGCAATACAATCCCATGACCGATAGAGACGTTTTCCTTCCGCCGACTGAGAAAGAGGAGATGGGCTTCGTCGAGGCGCCCCTGCCTCTTTTTGAAAACCTGAAGTTGGTCGGAATCCTCAAAGATAGGCAAGGGAATCGAGCTTTGTTGGAGGATGAAGCAGGCTTCGGCTACATTCTGACCAGTGGAGAAAGAATCAAGAATGGATACGTAATTGCCATCGAGGACGACCGGGCGACATTCCACGTTGAGGAATATGGTGGATATCAGATAATGGTTTTGGAGCTTAATCAAGAATATTAAAAGCGAGGTAAGTGATGAGAAAGATTCTTCAAAGGAGGAGATGGCTCAGGTGGTGCACACTGGTGTTGGGAATCTCTCTTCCCCTGGTGACACTGATTTCTGTACCTTGGGGATTGGGAGAGCCTGGTCCATCCGGCAAGAAGATCTCAGCGCTGAATTTTCAGAACGCAGAAATGCAGTCGGTTTTGAGCTTTCTGGCTGATTACGGCGAGATCAACATCGTGGCTTCTCCCGCCGTGGACATCTCCGTCACCCTGTCGTTACAGGACGTTACCTGGCGACAAGCGCTGGACATCCTGTTGAAAACCTACAGCCTGACCGGAGTGGAGGAGAACGGTTA
>JBAUFO010000123.1:0-10925 GCA_049679185.1 Candidatus Zixiibacteriota bacterium | reverse complement strand
AGGCCTGAAAGCAGCGTGTGGCTTTGGATGTTTTCCATTCCCGTAGTCTCACTTTTGATATTTCATACTCTCTCGTTTTTCTTAAAGGCATTCCCCGGAATTGTCAGTTTGAATGCACTTATACTCTTCTCATTTCTTCTCTCTTTGCCGTTGACTTATGTTTCCTACGCAGCGAAAAGAAAGAAATCTTTGTCAGTTAGGCAAAGGTTCAGGATAGTGACTGTGGGCATCGTGGTCTTCCTTGTTGCCCTCCTCAATGGCGGGCAGTTCCTGGCTTTTGCCAGAAACCCGCAATACTCCCTTCTTCGTTCGTCTGAGGACTTGGGACAGATACTGGGTGAAGAGGCAGTGATCTCTGGAACTTACTCCCAAACTCTGGTCGTGGAAAACAGGTTGAAATGGGTTCCGCGCAATTTTCATCCCGGGGATGAGGATCCCGATTTTTTCCTGAGGTATCCGATAACACACGTGGCCCTCTCGGCCGTGCTTGGACAAAGGACGCGGGCTTTCATAGATTATCCTGAGGTTATGAGAAACGCAAAACCGGTTACCACATATTATTTAAGGAATTTTCCGGTGCAGATTCTAAGGGTGGCGGAATCGAGTGGGAATCCAAAAATCAGGAGCTACAAATTGTCGGATTTTGAGAAAGCTAAGTTGCTGATCGAAGATAATCGACTTGACCCGGCCATAGTCATGCTCAATCAGTTTATCTCCCGGCATCCCCGAAATTTCAGCGGGTATATGACTTTGGCCGAGACTCATTATCACCGCAAGGACTTTGCAGAAGCGGTTTCATTTCTCCAGAGAGCTCTAAGGTTTGATCCGACCAATTTCCTGGCTCATCAGTTTTTGGGCAGAGTATATCTGGATCTGTATATCCGAGAAGGAGAAGATGCCTACCGGCTTTTGGCCATCGAGGAATCGAAAAAAGCTTCAGAATTATATCCGCAAAATACTGCACTGTCAACTCGGTTCAGAGAGATGCGGGGATCTCAGCGGATAGGGAAAGCAGAGGGCGATGTCAAATCTGCAGACCGGGAAGCAGGTGCGCTGGAGTCGTTAGACCAGGGTTCTCTGCACCCATGACCGTAACTCGTTCTTTCACACACAATTAAGGCGGGCGAGTTGGAATCCGGACCCGAGTATGGTCCTCTCTCAGAGTGCCAACGTCTCGACCTACACCTTGTCACCTGATGTGGTATTTACACCGAAACTTTTCTTTGAACACGTTCAAATACAGAGAAATTCGAATCCTTAGTAACCGAACAAGTTCTAAAATCGTCCACGAATTAACCACGTCCAGAAACCCCTTGGGATTACCTCCATCATCTGCACCACAATCCGGAAAGAACTCAGGCTAAAGTTGACTTGTTTGGAGTCGATATTAGGAAAAAGTTGGAGGGGGTGAAACGCTTCTTGTGTTTCCCCATCCCGCTAAATTATCCTTTTTCTCAGGGTGGCTTTGCTGCACGCCAAGCGCCAGTAAGGGACAATCTGTTTCTGTAGAGAAATGAAATCCTCGGGTACTTGCCCGGAAACAAAAATAACCAAAAATCAAAGGGGGTGATCCTCCAGGCAACAGCAGAATATTCTTTGTTTTTGGAAACCTTCGTTGCGAGCTTTAATAGAAAAAGGGGGAAACAGAAATGAAAAAGCTAACACTTTTATTCGCTTTGATATTTGTCCTGGGCACGTTCGCCTCCGCGTCCGCCATAGACCGGACCGGCACCTTCGCCATCGGCGGACACGTCGGCTACTCCTTTGGATTCGGAGATGCTTTCAAGGAATTGGAGTGGACCGAGCAGTGGGGTACGGCCAACTGGGGATTCAAGTACGAGAACCAGCTCACCTATAGTTTCTGGGCGGACGTAAAATACGGCGTGACGCCGAATTTCTCGTTGATGGGTGTGGTGGACTACCAAGCCGGAGACGTGAACGTCTCAGGTACTATCGGGGACTACAGCGGAAGCGCGAGTGGGACCTACGATTGGACCAGCGTTCTGGGCAACGCCGTCTTCACCCTCAGCCCGGCAAAGAACACCTGTCCCTACTTTGCGTTCGGTACCGGTATATACTTCAACGAGGACATCAGCAAGCCCGGAATAAACTTGGGCGGAGGAATTGAGCATTTCTTCCAGGAGAACCTGGCTCTGGACGTGGGCACAAGGTACCACATGATCTTCACCGAGGGGGAGAATACCAACTACATCAACCTGTATGCCGGATTCAACTACTACATCGGAGTCAAATAAGAGAGTTGACTCTCAACAGGATAGCCCCAGGAATTACATCCTGGGGCTTTTTTCTTATCTGCTACCAACATACAGTTCGAGAGAATCAATTCAACCAGCTTCGAAGTCGCAATCGCTACTGGTCGAAGATTCTATTCCCCCTTCAGCTCTTTTAGAAGTCTTTCAATCATGTCCCTCTCAACCGGATACCCTTTTCTTGATCTGACGAATTTCTCCAAGCGGATTATGGCTTCCTCCTTTCTACCCATCTGTCGATAAATCTCTGCCAGTCGATACAAGGCCAGGACATGCTGAGGATCTAATTTGATCGTTTTCTCGAATTCACCGGCAGCATCCTTTAGCATGCCTCTACGAAAATATAAATCTCCCAGGAGGTAGTGAACCTCGGGATCACCCCTCAACAAGAGCGAAAGTTTATAATCTTTCTCGGCCTGGTCCAACACTCCCAAGCTGAAATAAGCATAGCCCATGTTCGAGAGGATAAATGCGCTGTCGGCACCATTCTCCAATGCCTTCTGGAAGTACTCCAGGGCCAGCCGGTGTCTTCCTTGATCTCCGAATAGAGCCCCAAGATTCACGTAAGCTTCAGAAAGGTATGGGTTGTATTCCAGGGCCTTTTGAAATTCCTTAATTGCCCCGATCCCATCGCCCTTTTTGGTGTGGAGCACCCCCATGGTATAGTGGGCGTGCGCCAGATTTGCAGTGCGGTAATTGGGCATGCTGAGATTGATCGGTATCAGGAAAACCAAAAGCACGAAAACGTATTTCCCGACCTGGAGATACTTCCTCTCCCTTATCCTGGAAATGAACCAGTCCAGGGCAAAAGCGGAAAACAAGATCAGAACCGGGATGATAGGAACCCGGTAGCGGGCATTGACGAAGAACAGAATTATGCTGAGCATGTAAACGAAGAGAAAAATCTCTAAGAGCAAGATATCTTTTTTTGCCCGGTGTGCCAGTATAATCCCCACCAGTGCCAGGGGAGCGATCAACCCGAACGGAAAGTATACGATGAATCTCCACAGCAGAAGCTTCAATACCAACGAAGTTCTGGTAAAGAAATACAGGTCACGATTATTCCCGAGTTCGTTTCCGTTCCAGAAGAGAATGGACTTCTTCAGCATCAATCTCAGGTAATTGACCGGCTCGTTGACGATAAACTTGAGTCCCTCCACATACCAGAAGCGCGACTGCTCGGAAGGTTTCAGACTCCTTCCCATCGTTTCTTCAGCTATGATCTTCGCGTCTCCGTACGAGCCCCACCAGGTGGTTCTGGCTCCGGGAATGGTGGCCGAGGTTCCGTCTGACTGGGAGTTGTTTCCTATGTAGAAATTCATCCCTCCCTGCCAGGCAATGAGCACTAAGTCGTCTGCTTTGACGTAGTTTCTCAAAGTTACCGGAGAGATGACCAGAGCTGCCCCCGCGGCGAAAAGGCAAGCGTACGACGCCGATCTTGACTTTCCACCAGCCTTGCCTCTGAAGCGCAAAATAACCCAAAGGAAAATGGCAGCTCCCACCAGAAGAATGTTGGGCCGGGCCAGGGCCGACAAGCCCAGGATTGTTCCGCAAGCCAGCCACCTGCCGTAAGATGGTTTTTCCTTAGCCCAGAAAAGGGCCAGCAGCAGAAATAAGTCCAGAAAGACCAGCAGAACCGGAATGAGAAGTTCACCGTCGAAGTAGATCATAACCCCGTTAAGCGAAGCTAAAAGCGCAGCAATTATGGCAATCCTCCTATTGAAAACCCTCTTGCCCAGTAGATACACCAAAACGCAACTGACAGCCCCCAACAGCAACTGAATCAATCTAACCTGGAAGTGACCGGCACCGAATATCTTGTAGACAAAGGCTAAGAAGTAAGCATACAGCGGTGCACGGAAAAAGGCGCCCTCGCTGAAATCCTCCCCTTGCAGTATCATGCGCGCCCATTGGTCATGATACTCCGAATCCATGATAAGAGTATCAAACATGGGGGAGCTTTTGATCTGTAGCAGATAGATAAATCTGACGGCGAAAGCGAAGATGAAGAGTGCAAAAATAAAAAGCAGTTGTCTCCGAACCGATCTTCTCATCTGTTTAATCCCTTCGTCTCCTAAGCTAATCTTCCGCATCGCCCAAGTCAAGCCTTTCTGGCCGCCTCAGATCTTCATATTCTCTCCCGGATGAGGTTTTCGAGCACTTCGTGCTCCTCCGCTTCGTCCGATTCTGTTGGTACTCAGTAGTGTCGTAGGCAGATCAGCCCTCCGAATCGAGTTTTGCGGTTTCTACGGGTGAAATTTCTTGACACCACAATGCTGGTTTAGTAAATTGGCATTTCTTTCGTATACCTTATGTTCTGCGGAGAGGTGACATGCTAAAAAATCTAATTCACGAAGAATGCGGTGTCTTTGGCATATTTGGGGCGAGAAAGGCAGCCGAGCTGACCTATCTGGGGCTCTATGCTTTGCAGCACCGGGGCCAGGAGGGGGCGGGAATCGTCTCCTCCAACGATAGGAAAATCTATCAGCATAGAGGTCCGGGGGAGGTAAATGAGATCTTCTCCCAAAAAGAGACCCTCAATGGATTGAAAGGAAACTTAGCCATCGGACATAACCGCTACTCTACCACCGGCGCCTCCTCTTCAATTAACATTCAACCCCTTTTGATCACCTACAAGAAGGGCAACTTAGCCTTAGCTCACAATGGAAACTTAACCAATTCCTACAGCCTGCGCACTTCTATGGAGAAGAATGGTTCCATCTTTCAGACCTCCAGTGACAGCGAGATAATCTTGCATCTGGTGGCTCGTTCCAAGAAAACAACTGTGGAGGAAATGATCCAGGACGCCCTTTCGAAAGTTAAGGGAGCGTATTCGGTGGTCTTCAATACTGGTGATTCCATTGTGGCCGCCAGAGATCCTCATGGATTCCGCCCACTTGCTTTGGGCAGACTCAAAAAAGCCTGGGTGGTGGCATCGGAGACCTGTGCGTTCGATATCATCGGAGCAAAATACGAAAGGGATATCGATCCGGGTGAGATCGTGATAATCAACCGCGAAGGTATTAAATCCTACTTCCCTTTCAAGCCGGTCAAGCGCGCATTCTGTATTTTTGAGTTCATCTACTTCGCCCGGCCGGACAGCATCATCTTCGGCGACAACGTGGACAAGATCCGCAGAAGACTGGGCAGACAGTTGGCGAAAGAAAAACCAGTATCCGCCGACATTGTGATTTCGGTTCCCGATTCGTCGAATACGGCCACGCTGGGTTATTGTGAGGAATCCGGGATAAAGTATGAGGTGGGTCTGATTCGAAATCATTACATCGGAAGAACCTTCATCGAGCCGGAGCAGACCATAAGGGACTTAGATGCCCGAATCAAGTTCAATCCGGTGAGAGGAGTTTTGAAGGGTCAAAGGGTGGTGGTGGTGGATGATTCCATTGTCAGGGGAACCACCAGCAGAAAGCTCATCCACATGCTTAGGAATGCCGGGGCAAAGGAAGTTCATTTCCGGGCAAGCTCGCCACCCATAATCTCCCCCTGCTTCTATGGGGTGGATATGCCCACCAGAGAGGAATTGATCGCCTCCTCCAAATCGGTGGAACAGATAAGAAGATATCTGGACGTGGATAGTTTGGGTTATCTTTCCTTGCCGGGGATGCTCTCCATGCATTCCCTGAACGGAAGGGATTTCTGTGTAGCTTGCTTTTCCGGCAAATACCCCACCAAAATCGAGATGAATTCCGGCAAATACGTGCTGGAGAGAAAGTGCTGCGGACAATTCTAAAGCTTGCGACTGGAGTGTAGAGCTTTAGCTTTACATAAGAAGACTCTGACGTGGCAGGGGAATCGCTTCTCATCAAACTTGCCGAAAAGGTTGCTGACAAGATTTTCGAGGAGTTAGTGGGTAATAGATCTCTCCCCCACCCTTGGCGGGCCAGAGGGAAAGATGGAGGGTGAGGTCACGACAGTGATCTAAACTTGAACACCAGAATTTATTCCATAATTCACCAGAAGGAAGTAAAACGCATTGTAAAGTTCGGCTTAGTGGGAACCTGGGGATTCGTGGTCAATATGTTTTTCCTCTGGTTCTTCACCGAGACTATGGGGCTTTTTTATCTTTTCTCCAGTCTGATAGCAATTGAGATGTCGCTTATAAATAACTATGTGTTCAATGATCTCTGGACCTGGCACGATCGGGGCAAGGAGGGGAAAAGGGAATATCTCAAGAGAATGCTCCAATACCACGCAACTGCCAGCGCCGCCATGCTGGCCAACATCGCCATTTTGTGGGTTTTGACCGAACTGTTCGATGTCTATTATTTGGCTTCCAATGTCTTTGGCATTCTGTGCGGTGCCGTATTGAACTTCTTTCTCAACGACCGCTGGACCTTCAAACATAAAAAGGAGATTGCGAAACCGTAGGTCGGGCTGCCCGTTCTCCCGCCATGGGCGGGATCAGGATGAATCCGAAGGGCTGCCCGACAGAGTCTGATGGAAGCCTGAAGGTTTCCGCTACATTGTGAGCGTGAATCCGCGGGATGAATTCCCGCCTCTATGGGAGGAAATGCTTCAATATTCATAGGGCAGGGCATTCAGCCCTGCTGTAAGAATCGTCGATTGAAAGTTGAATGGAAGCCTGAAGGTTTCCGCTACGTTTAACGAGTGTTCGGGATTGTATCCTGAACCGGATCGGCGGGAAAAATTCCCGCCTCTATGAGTGATAGCAACTATTCAAGGATCGCGCCGCGCCTCTGGCGGGGCGCAATCCGAAGCAATACACCTCGCTAAAGACAGGGTGAACTCGAGAGTCAATGCGGATACCCGAAATGAAGAAAAAGGACTATCTTCGGATAGCCTTATATGTGGTGCTTGTGATTGTCATGTTTGGCTTTTTCCGGAATACCCTCCGAAAGGGCATGAACGACTTCAGGGTAGTCCACCGAGCGGCCACCAGAGTCCTTCACCAGGAAAATCTCTACAACTTCGATGACGGGCATTATCTGTATAAATATTCTCCCTCTTTCGCCATTCTGGTTGCTCCCATAGGTCTGTTTCCTTTCCCCATCGCAAAGGTACTCTGGGTTCTCGGCATGTGCATCTGCCTTTTCTTCATCATGCGCTGGAGCAAACGGATGATCATGGGCGATAAGTCTCCGCCGGCTTATCTGTATCTCCTCACCCTGCTTTTCGCCTCTAAATTCTGGGTGCGGGAGATTTGGCTGGGTCAGACAGATCTCTTGATGCTGCTCTTCATCTTCCTGTTCATTTCTTGCACAGATCGGGGAAAGGAGCTTTCAGCCGGAATCTTCCTCGCTCTGGCCGTCATAATCAAGCCCACTCCTCTAATCTTTGTGCCATATCTCCTTTATAAAAAGAAATTCAACGTAATCGGCTCTCTGGCGACTGCGAGCGTGGCTCTGATTTTCATCCCTTCGTTCGTTTATGGAGTCTCAGGCAATCTTCATCTGCTTTCCGGCTGGAGGACCGTCATGTCGGTCTCATCGCCCCCGCTTCTGACCTCGGATGTGAATCAATCCCTCTTTGGTTTCTTCTATCGCTTCCTGACATCCACTCCCTTTCACGTCAATGTGTTGAACCTGGGTTATACCGTGGTCAACGCACTGATCTATGCCACCGCGTCAGGCTTGTTTCTCCTTCTGCTTTTCCTGAATCGAAAGTCCAGATTGGTGGAAAACGGTCTGGTGAGTCACCGGGAATGCATAGAATACGCGCTGCTTCTGATTTTCATGACCCTCTTTTCACCCCTGGGGTGGTTTCAGAACTACTGCTCGTCCATTCTGGCCTTTATGCTCCTTATCTACTATGTCCTGAAGACCCGATTCCAAGACCGGTTTGTATCCGTGCTGCTGGTGTTATCCTTTGTTCTGGTGGACCTCATCAATTTCGAGACAATGGGACGCCGGATAAACGACCTCTCCCTGTATCTCTCCTTTATCGCCTTCGGAATCTTCCTGGTGATCGTCTGCCTTTCCAGATTGAGACTATCCCGAGTTGCCTGAAGGTCGTCTGGATTTCGCCGAATAGGACTTTAGCTTTGCCATGAACCGTATGGTTCATGGCGGCTCAAAAACTGAGCTAAATCGTGCTTTGGCCTATGGTTGGCTTGATTCATGCCGATAGAATACACGTCGATATGTTACACCTATAACCCTCATTAAAGGAAACGCAAAGAGTATGGAGAAGGCCAAGATTCTGGTGGTCGACGACGAGGAGTCGATGTGCAAATTTATGGAGATCATGCTGAAGAAAGAGGGGTACTCTGTCTCCTCAAGCCAGGATGCCGCTGCCGCATTGGAGCAGATCAAGGGCGAAAACTATGATCTGGTTATTGCCGATCTGATGATGCCGGAGATGAGCGGGATAGAGCTTCTTTCGCGTGCCAAATCGGTTAACCCGGAACTTGACTTCATCATGATGACCGCATTTGCCTCGGTGGACTCTGCCATCGAGGCCTTGAAGAAGGGTGCTTTCGACTACATAACCAAGCCTTTCAAGGTGGATGAGATAAAGATTGCGGTCAGCAAGTCCTTAGAGCAGAGAAAGATCGCCAGGGAAAACGTCCAACTGAAAAAGGAGCTGAAGGTCAGATCCGACTTTGATTCTCTCGTCGGCAACAGCCCAGAAATGGCCAAGCTGAAGAAGATGGCAGAAAGGATCGCCAGATCCGATTCCACCGTTTTGATTGAGGGTGAATCCGGAACCGGTAAGGAGTTGATCGCCAGGGCCATGCATTTTCGCAGCCCCAGGTCAGACAAACCTTTCGTCACCATAAATTGTGCCGCCCTCCCGGAGAATCTCCTGGAAAGTGAGTTATTCGGGCACGTGAAAGGATCGTTCACCGGAGCCATCAAGGACAAGGAGGGTCTGTTGAAGACGGCGGACGGCGGGACGTTCTTCTTGGACGAGGTTGGAATGACCTCGCCTGCGATTCAGGCGAAACTCTTAAGGGTGCTGGAGGAAAAGGAAATTACGCCCGTGGGCGGCACCACTCCCGTAAAGGTCGATTTGCGGTTGATAGCAGCCACCAATGCTGACTTAGAGCAGGAGGTCAAATTGGGAAACTTCAGGGCAGACCTCTATTACCGCCTGCATGTTATTCCCATAGCCATCCCTCCTCTGCGTGAACGAAAGGACGACATCAGGCTTCTCTCCTCCTACTTCGTCAGGAAATACTGCAGCAGAATGCAGGTCAAGGAGAAGACCATCGCGGAAGAAGCCATGAAACGTCTGCTCTCCTGCAAGTGGCCCGGCAACGTGAGAGAACTGGAGAACGCCATCGAGCACGCAGTTTTGCTGTCCAGAGGCGAGCAGATAACAGAACAAGACCTTCCTCAGAAGATAAAAGAGGAGAAGGAGCCCGACTTAATCACCGAAGCGCAGCCAACCGCTCCCGCGCTGGAGATGATAGAGAAGGCTTATATCTTCTGGGTGTTGAATCAAACCGGCTGGCAGAAAAGCAAGGCGGCCTCAATCCTGGGGATAGACTCCTCCACCCTATATAGAAAGATAGAGAAGTATAAGCTAAGCTCTCCGACATCTATGGTTGGGGATCTGTGATAAGAAGTTACTCTAATAAGTAAGGGTTCCGCAGTTGCCCAATTCATTGGGCCTTGTCAAGCCCCATAGATCGAGCGGCTCCGGATTCTTACGGACTTTCGACATCACCCCGATGAAACGACTCTCGAACCGCACGGAACAGATCGACGAAAGGGAGACAGACCGGAAGAGTCTGAGCTCAGAAAACCTGCTTCCCGCCTTTGTGTTCCTTTTCTCTCTGGCCGTTTATGCAAAGACACTATGCCCAGCCGTCTTCTGGTGGGATTCGGGGGAGCTGATCGCCAACATTGCAGTGTTGGGAATACCCCATCGCCCCGGTTTTCCGATTTACGTCCTTTTGGGCAAGCTTTTCTCCCTTCTTCCCTTCCGGAATTTCGCCTTCGGGGTCAATCTTTTTTCCGCTTTCTCTGCCTCTCTTTCGCTGGCGATCCTCTGCAAGGTTTTCCAAATGAGCGCGCATCTGTTCTTCCCCCAGGTGGCCAGGAGAAGGGGATTGGTCTTCGTATCCTCCTTATCCTTTGTTCTCGTTTTAGGCTTTACCTACTCCTTCTGGATACAGGCTGTGAGGGCGGAAGTCTATTCTCTAAACGTGCTTTTCTTCTCCTCGCTCTTGTTTCTGAGCATACTGTATCTTAAGGATCAGCAGTCAAGATACGTTTATCTTTTTTTCTTTCTTTTGGGATTAGGTCTGGCAAATCATCATCTGAGCCTTCTTTCCGCCGCACCGGCATTTCTGATACTCTTTTTGACGTTTGCATCTCGATCGTTTTTCAGCATCAGAAAAGTTCCTTTTTACCTTTTGTTTTGGCTGCTGGGGTTGAGCGTTTACGCATACCTTCCTATTCGTTCCCTGTCCGATCCGCCCCTGGCCTGGGGACAGGTCGAATCCGTCTTCTCGTCCGCCAGTTCTGTCTTTGCCTTCGACGCCATCGCCAATCTGAATCTGAATTTCCTGTCGGATACTGCCACCGAGATATCGCAGATAGCGTCGCTTCTTTATCATCAACTCACCCTTTTACCATTTGCCATCAGCCTGATGGGGCTTTTCCTGCTTCTCAGGAACAACCGGAAGATCCTGGCTTTTCTGCTCATACTTATGGCGATCAATTGCGC
>JBAUFO010000122.1:0-11587 GCA_049679185.1 Candidatus Zixiibacteriota bacterium | reverse complement strand
TGAAAATAGATGGTGTCGTCGGCACTGCGACAGGGTTAGATACCAAAGGAAAGCTGGTGATTAAAGCCTTTACCGCCCGGCCAGATGTGTCAGGTATTCCGGCTATTCTCGATAGCATTCCTGTCGTTGTTGAGGTAACAGGCGAATTTATCCCTTATATATGTAAGAAGCGGTATCGCCCCGTCCCGATCGGGGTCTCCGTTGGCAATAACAAAGACTGTGCCGCCGGCACTAATGGCTGTGTAGTTGTTATTGCAGGACGAAAATATATGCTGAGCAACAACCATGTACTGGCCCGGAAGAATAAAGCAGCGGTCGGTGAACCTATCGTCCAGCCTGGCCAGTATGACAATTTGAATTGTAAAAACAAAATAAAGAAAGACAAGGTGGCTGAGCTTATAGATTTTGAGCCATTAAGATTTGACACCACCAATTTGATGGATGCGGCGATTGCACTGTTTATCGACACGAACATAACTTGTTCCACATTGTCTAAATTCTACGGTTCTCCAGGTCCAACTATCATAAATCCTACTTTAGGTCTTCGGATTAAGAAGGTCGGTCGGACAACGTGTCTTACGAAAGGTAAGGTGGCGGCCGTCAATGTTACTGTCAATGTAGTTTACTCGGCTGACACCGTCACATTTGACACCGCCACATTTGTCGATCAGATCTATACCTCCAAGAATTTCAGCAAACGAGGTGACTCTGGATCCCTCGTTGTAACTGACGACGACAAAAATAATCCAGTAGGGCTTCTGTTCGCTGGTAGCAAAACCGGGACCGTTTTAAACCCAATTGAGCCAGTGCTGAGACGTTTTAGTGCAACGATATGTCCTAACTCAGAGCCTGAGGCCGATATCTGGTTGGGTTACGTTAAGGCGAAGTTCAAAATTAATAATGAATACTTCGGAAGACAAGATGGAACGCACCTTCGCGCAACGGGTTCCGTCAGCATCATCTTAGATTTGTTGTGCGAAAAGAGCCCGCTTGTCACTAATAGAACCTCCCTTTTTTCCAAACACTTCCGTTCCGCCGATTGGACTGAACCAGAACATGTAGAGCTGGGAATAGAGAATTTAGCCGGTGTGTTGTTTCAGAGCTTCAACGTTAAGGCTAGGGAGTCTGAGGAGAGAGTTGCTCCTATATTGGAGTGGGACGACCTTCCTAAGGAGTTGCGCGCAGAGGTTAAAACCAGTCGACAGGAGCCGCGAAAGGTCAGGAACATGAACTGCTCTGAGGCATACTTCATTGAAAGCAGTGACCTGGACCTGCTTTTTGGAGCTGACGGGGCCTATTCTATTGATCTGAGCTTTCAGTTCCTTGCCCCCCCTTGTATCACTGAATATGATTCGACATATCTCAATGATTCTTTTACTTTTCTTGGTGAAATTGGTAAGAGGGTGTCTCCTGATACATCGTTTAGGCCTTATTACGACATAGACGTTTTTGGCTCTAGCATGCACGCTAGGACGGTCGCTACGGTTGATAGTGTATTGTCGACCATGGAACCGTTCAAAGGATTTACCCCACCCACGACGGACAAGGTGTATCGCTTTGTCGAAAGCAATGGACATGTCATCATGGGGCAATGTGAAATGAAACCTAGCTATTGGTTTCATGGTCCAATATCTTTTGAATGGTTACTGGTAAAGATTCCATATGAGGACGTGGAAAGGTGGTTCGTCCCCATATTCCATAAGTTGTTCGCCAAAAGTAGTCACCAGGGTCGAATCCAGCGTGATGACAGTTGGCTGTCGATCCACAAGTCGTTTGAGAACGAACTCAGGAAACGGGCAAATTTTCTAAGGAGAATTGCTCAAGTATCTAAATAAGGATAGATGATGATTGGAGATGTAAAAAAACCTAACACATGACTTTGACCTTGAGCACCCCAAAAGACAATCCGTCTTTGCTGCTATGGTAGAAACCCTTTTTCTTTCATCCACTCATCGTTGAATATCTTGCTTAGATAACGTGATCCGGCATCCGGCAAGATGACCACCACCGTTTTATCCTCGCTCAGATTCTCGGCCACCTTCAAGGCCGCCCAGACCGCTCCCCCGCTTGAACCACCGGCAAAGATGCCCTCTTCCCTGCAAAGTCTTCTGGTCATGAGAAAGCAATCTTTGTCCGTCACCTGAATCACGTCATCCATCACGTCAAAATGCATGGTGGGGCAGAGCATATCTTCCCCTATCCCTTCAACCAGATAGGTATGAGGTTCTATCAACTTCTTGGATTTGAAATAATCGTGAAAGACCGAGCCAACCGGGTCTACTCCGATCGCTTTAATGTCAGGATTTTTTTCTTTCAGATACTTGGCCGCGCCTGACATGGTTCCGCCGGTACCGATCCCGATCACCACGTAATCCAGCCTGCCTTCAGTCTGTTCCCAGATCTCCGGCCCGGTGGTCTTGTAGTGCGCTTCCGGGTTCTTGTCGTTGAAGTACTGCTCCAGGATGATGCTGTTCGGGGTTTGCTTGTGGATTCGCCTTGCGGTTTCATAGTAACTGTCCGGCGAGTCGGGAGGAACGTCGGTGGCTGTTACCACCACCTCGGCGCCGAATGCCCTGAGCGCGTTTATCTTCTCCTGGCTCATCTTATCGGGAATGGTGAAGATGGCTTTGTACCCTTTGGATGCGGCATACATGGCGATTCCGACGCCGGTGTTGCCGGAGGTGGCTTCCACAATCGTGCCTCCCTCTTTAAGCGTTCCCTCCTTTTCCGCCTCCTTCACCATATAGAAAGCCATGCGGTCTTTGACGCTGCCGCCCGGATTCAAAAACTCCAGCTTGGCCAGAACCAGAGGTTTGACTCCTTTGGTCACCCGATTCAGTTTCACAAGTGGCGTATTTCCTACCAGATCCGTGATATTATCGTAATGCATGCTTCCTCCTGTAATAGCTCGGAATCATCCGATGTCGTTGAAGCCCTCTCCCAATCTGCTTTTTTGAATATAAGACGACCACAGATAGGGTCAAGTCATTTCTAAGCGGTATCTCGGAAAAACCGCCTAGCGCACAAATCTGGATGGTTCGCCTTCCTTCGACAGGCTCAGGACGGTGACAGTTCGGCTTTGCTCACTGTCCCTGAGCGGTTCGACTTCGCTCACCACCCTGAGCCTGTCGAAGGACAAGGTCGAAGGGAGCAAAATCGAACCGTCGGGCGAACCATCCACACATTCTCCTCTTGCACCTCACCGAAGGGACTATCAAAAAGAGTTGGCCATCCGCACTTCCTGAAGCCGGCGCATCAGCGACTGAGTCTTCTGGAGTGCGGAGGCTTGTCGGAGGGAAGTGTAGATCCCGCCTCGCGGGACCTCCGCGGTTTCAAAACCGAGATTCAAATTCGTATCCCTCCTCTGGCGGGATGCACTCCTCCTCAGGTTCTACTGCTCCTTTTTGAATGTTATCCCGGATGAGCAGGACAAAGGAATTCTTTTTTTAGGTCTGCCTGATAAAACACTTGACAAAGTGGAGATGAGGTTATTATATCCGAATAGCTTCACAAGTTGGTTATTGGAATGACTATGAAACCCAAAGCTCTGATTACAGTTTTTCTTCCTATTGTAATTCTCCTGCCTCACCAGGCAAGTGCCCTGAAGAAGACCGGTTTCATCAAGCTCAAAGAGCTCAGCCACGAGGGTTATGTGACTACCGTCTACCGGGGAAACTCACTCGATTATCGAAGCTTCCTTCTCGTCGAGTTTGCGGACTCTCTAATGGAGCATCGTACCAGGGTAAGAATTGAGGCCGAGTTGATCAGGAAAAACGGAGCAAGATTTGAGATTCCGGTCCCGCTCTACTCGCAGGTAACCGATTCCGGCTTCATGGCGTACAGTTGTCGAGATTACGATCCAGACAGTGGGGTTCCACTGGAGGAGACTTTGATACGTTTAACAGAGTGGGTTGCTGAACCCGGAGATCACCTGCATCTTAAGATCTATGATGACGTCAGCTATTCCTATCTCTTCGAAAGATACATTCGGATAAGAAAACACGGACTCTGGGGAAACCTCTCCTTTCCCTTTCTGTCCGTGCAAAGGTCCGGGGATCATCCCGGAAGCCTGGGCGCTGGAATCAGCTACACGATGCGTTATGTTCAGCCCGAGAGGAGCCTGTTAAACAAGATCGGCTTCGGGATGAATCTCTCTCTTCTGGATTTTGACGCAAGCCAAAAAGTAGAAGTTGGGCTTGGCTTTGTCGTTTCTTTCCCCGATGATCTCTTCTGCGTAGGCGCAGGAAAAAACCTCACCGTTAACAGGAATTCCGGTTATTACTTCCTCGGGGTAAATCTCCCGGCAGTCAAAGAGAGAATCGGTTTGTAGGGTAGAGAGTCTCCTTTGGACTATCGGGGCCGATTGAGGGATAGGGGAGCCTGCCAGTTAAGGGCATCGACAACTTGATGTCTTGTGGATCAACTAGTCACCGTGAAGGAGTGGTGTGAGAGCCGGCACCTAACTTAAGTTAGGTGCCGACTCTTACTACGACGAACGTCAGGCGCTGGTTCGGGAATAGTCTCAAGATTTCGCCGAAGGGGTGAACCGTATGGTTCGCCCCAAAGACGGGGGAATTCCCCAAGCGAGATCACAACCAGCGAAGCGGGAGATCCTATTTCTCTCCCAATTTTTTCTCCAGCTTCTCTACTATCTTGGTGAGCTCGTCCATTTTCTTGTGAAGTTTGGCTAACTCCTCTTTATCTTTCCCTTTCACCTTGGCGGTCACCTTTTCCACGCTCTCATCGATCTTTTTCTTCAGCTTGTCCATCCGCTCATCGTGCCCCTTGAGAAGCTCCTTGACCGCCTTGGCCTTGTCGGATTGAGCCATCTCTCCCCGTTTGATCATCTCATCGACGATCTTCTCGGCCTTCTCCCTGGTCAGGTCAAAAACACCCAGACCAAACAGAACTGACTTCTTGAAGAAATCCATGGTTATCCCTCCTCCTTTGGAGATGAGTACACGTAAAACCTTGGTGGTTTGTTTAAGGTTCTGTTTGTCTTCAGATAACGTGTCCGAGAAAACCCTCGCCAGGACCGATATGGTAACGTCCTTCCGGTTTTTGTTATCAATGACCTCAAAGCTAACGTCCTTCTTGACCAGATTCGCTACGTCTTCCAGCTTGATGGTCTTCTTCTCAAGTGTATCGTACAATCTTCTGTTTTTATATCTTTTTATGACCCGGCTTTTCATTCGACCAGAAACCTCTTGCGACAGTTTGCAGTTTGCTGCCAACTGCTTTCAATATAGTGCGGTGCACAATGGATGTCAAGAGAAATCTCCATTTCTTTGAATCGACTTTGGGTTGTCCATCCTCCGTCCCGAGTTCGACGTGTCATTCCACCCCCCGCAGACTAAAGTTTGCGTCTACCCCCTTTTCCCATTTGTGCTGTTACTCAACGTCTGTTCAGTGCCGCAGGAAGTGGAAACGGCGCGGCAACGGCCAAATAGCTGTCGCAGAACTCTGCGATTGGGGTAACAAAGTGGGAAATAAGCATATACCGATGCGCACTCATCATGGGACCTGATTTGGGCCCGCAGTTTACTGCGATTTCGTTTTTCCGGTCTGGCGAAGGCCATAATTCAGGACATACAGACCAAAAGGTATCTCTCTATTCTAGCACGACTTACGAGGCCACCGACATCAGTTGGATTCTTCTTTGGAATTGGCATGTTTTTTTCATACATAAGAGCTTGAGTTTCCTCCTTCTTCTAGTTTTACATAGATGACTCAAGCCTGTGTTAGAGAAGAGCACGGGCTTGAGTCTTTTCATCCCTTTTCTGAATTGGCTGGCTGACTTGCAGTCAAAATGGCAGGAATGCCCTTTGCCACCGGCGATCAATAGCCCATTATTTCCAAATCCGCGTACTTCGCCAAGAGCTTTTTCTTGAGCCCGCCGCTAAAGACCACAGTGAGCTTCAGGTTTTCACCGGCGCCCTCCCGGTGAACGATGGCTCCTTCCCCCCAGTGAGAGTGGAGCACCCGCGTGCCGACCTTCAACATTGAGTCATAGGGAGTCTCTGGTTCGACTGAGAAGGATTCCATGCGGTCCAGATTAACTCGGGATAAGTACTCTGTCTGGCGAGATGTGTAATCCTCAACCTCCAACAGCTCCTGTGGAACTTCGTCTAAGAACCGGGACTTCAGATTCAGCATGTCGGCAAATCTGCGACGTTGGCGGGCGTAGGAGAGGAATAGTCTCTCCTGTGCCCGGGTCATTCCGACGTAGAAAAGCCTCCTTTCCTCTTCCAGTTCGGACGGATCCTCCAGCGAGCGGGAAAGCGGGAAAAGCCCTTCCTCCAGCCCCGCGATGAAAACGACCCTGAACTCCAGACCCTTGGCAGCATGCAAGGTCATCAGCGTCACCACGTCCTTGCTTTTGTCCCACATGTCTATGTCGGTGATGAGCGAGACCTCTTCCAAGAACGCTTCCAGTGTGGGTTGCTCGGATCTTTCTCGAAATTCGGACGTGGCATTGATGAGTTCCCTCACGTTCTCTATTCTGCTGTCCGCCTCAATGCTTCTCTCTTTCCGCAGTTCATCTACATACCCGGTCTTCTCGGCAACCAGTGTGGTGAACTCGTCTATGTTCGTTTTTTCCTTCAGCAGTGCGAACCGGTCCAACATGTTGGAGAAATCACGTATTGTGTTTTTGAATCTGGGAGAAAGTCCTTCAATATCGTCTATCTTCTTTATCCCGTCAACGAGGCTCAGGCTATTTCTCAGACAGAAGTTTTCTATCTTTGCCACGGTCTTTGCTCCGATTCCTCTGCCAGGCAAGTTGATGATTCTTTTCAGGCTGAGATTATCCTTGGGGTTTGCCAGCACCTTCAGATAGGCCAGGATATCCTTGACCTCCTTCCGCTCGTAGAATCTCAGGCCGCCGACTATGACATAAGGTATGCCGTTGTCTCTCAGCCTCTGCTCGAACAAGCGGGATTGGGCATTGGTGCGGTAGAGGATGACAAAATCGGAGAGAGAATAATCGTACGAACCGGTGAAGTGCTGAATTCGTCTCACCAATGTTTCCGCCTCATGACGTTCGTCTTCTGAGACAAAAAGACCGATATTCTCCCCTCCCTCAATGTGGGTATAGAGGGTTTTGCCCTTCCTCTCTTCGTTATTCTTTACCACGGCGCCGGCAGCGTCCAAGATCACCTGGGTGGACCTGTAATTCTGCTCCAGCTTAATCACCTTAGCATCCGGATAATCCTTTTCAAAATCGAGGATATTGTTTATGTCCGCCCCTCTCCAGCCGTAGATGGACTGGTCCTCGTCTCCCACCACACACAGGTTTCGACTCCTCCCTGCCAATAGATTCACCAGGACGTATTGAGCGTGGTTGGTATCCTGATATTCATCCACCAGGATGTGCTCAAACCTGTTCTGGTATCCTTCCAGGATCTGAGGATGAGCCTTGAAGAGTTCGACCGTCTTCATTATCAGATCGTCGAAGTCGAAGGCGTTCGCATCCCGAAGTCTTTTCTGATAAAGCGGGTACACCCTCGCTACAGTCTGCTCAAAGAAATCTCCGGCCTGGGAAGAGAAACTCTCAGGTGTAAGCAGGATGTCTTTCGCGGATGAGATGTGGCTGCCGATGGCATCCGGCGAGAAATTCTTGGTGGAGATGTCCAACTCCTCCATGCATTTTTTTATCACAGATTTTCGATCGCCATCGTCGTAGATGCTGAAAGTACGGGAATAGCCCAGAAGGTGGGCGTCCCGCCGCAAGGTCTTGGCACACCAGGAATGAAACGTGCTGACCCACGCCCCGATACCCGCCTTGCCCAAGAGCTTCTCCACCCTCTCTTTCATCTCCCCTGCCGCCTTATTGGTGAAGGTTACGGCCAGGATCTTCCACGGATGAACTTTCTCTACGTCAATTAAATATGCAATGCGATAGGTCAAGACTCGGGTTTTCCCGCTGCCAGCTCCAGCCAGAACCAAGAGCGGACCGGTGGCGTAGCAGACGGCTTCTCTCTGGACCGGGTTTAAGTCTTTCAGAAAGTCAATCTTCATCTCTCTCCATCAGTATTCTAAGACGGATATAACCTGCTTCAAGGCAAATCACATCCTGCACCAACCCCTCATGCCAGTTGCCGCTAAGATAACAGAAAACCCATGCCCCAACAAGGAGTTTTGATGAACGGGGTAAGCCAAAGTTTCCGAATTGCTCGTTAATGCAGTGTGCGGGCCCCGCCCAGCAGATCTGGCAGCTTCTGCTCGACTCGTCGGCCCATATAGAAGGGGGCAAACGGTTACCTGTGAGTGAATCCCACGAGATCATTCTGTCATTCTTTTTTCGAAAGCCGTCAACAAAAATCTTGACAAGCACGTACCGGTAGGTTAGAATTCAGATGACTTTGGATTGTCACCCTGGTTCGAAAGGACGAAAACGTAGAAAAATGAAAATCAAAAAGATCGTAGGGATAGAGCCGGCGCCCCCCGGCTTCCATGTATTCAGCGCATTCAAGCTTCCCCGTCTGGGACTGCCCATGCTGGGGACTATTTTGAGAGACAAGGGTCACCAGGTCAGGCTTTTCTGTCAGGACCTCGCTCCCATCGACTGGGAGGAGACCCTGTCTGCGGATCTGGTGATGATCTCCACCATCACCAGCACCGCACCCGAGGCTTATCATATCGCCAGGAAGATAAAGGAGAAGGCCCGGGTTCTGGGAAGGGACATTCCCATCGTGATGGGCGGGGCACACGTCACCTTCATGGCCGAAGAGGCGCTGGACAACTACGCCGACTTTGTGGTGAGAGGAGAGGGCGAAGAGACCATGCTGGAGCTGGCATCCTGGCTGGAAAACGGAAATGACGCCACCTCCATCTCCAAGATCCCGGGGCTATCCTATAAGATAGGAACCCGGGTGTATCATAACGAGCGAAGATCATACCTGAAGGATCAAGACGGTCTCCCCACGCCGGAACTTTCGTTGATAAAAGGCTGGAAGGAGCCGCCTATATTTCCGGTTCTGTCCTCCCGTGGATGCCCCTTCGACTGCACCTTCTGCTCGGTCACCAAGATGTTCGGTCACAGATACCGCACCCGCAGCCCGGAGAAGGTGCTGGAGGACATAAGGTATTACCACCGTTTATATCCAAAAGCCTGGATATTCTTCTATGACGACAATTTTGCTGCCGACAAGAAGAGGACCAAGAGGCTTCTGCGGCTTATGATAGAGAACGACCTGGTTTTCCCCTGGACCGCCCAGAGCCGCCTGGACGTGGTCAAGGACCGGGAGCTTCTGCAACTGATGCATAGAGCCGGCTGCAAGGTTCTGTATATTGGACTGGAATCCGTTAATCCCCAGACCCTCCTGGAGTACAACAAGCGCCAGACCGTGGAAGAGATGGGGGAGGCTATAAGAATCCTGCACCAGTACAAGATCAAGACGCACGGCATGTTTGTGCTGGGCGGAGAGCAGGACGACAGGGAAACCGTGATGCAGACGGTCAAGTCTGCAATCAAGTGGAAGATCGATACGGCGCAGATGGTGATCCTGACCCCTCTGCCCGGGACCCCGGTGTACGAGAGGCTGGTATCAGAGAATCGGGTGACTTCCTTCGACTGGAGCCAATACGACGGGCATCACGTGGTGTACAAACCCAACAAGATGTCGGTGTGGGAGCTTCAGTTCGGTGTTATGTTGGAGGCCATGCCCAAATTCTACTCGCTGTGGCAGGTGACCAAAGCAGCCGTCAAATTCAAATTCAAGAACTTTCAATATCGGGCGTACGGGCACTGGATGCTCATTCGATGGAAGGTGCACAACAGTCGCTACTTAGAAGAGCTGAAGGCTTTCTCCTCCAAGTTAATCAGCAAAGAAAAACCCAAGCAACTGGCCGAGGGGCAAAAACCGTAGGCCGAGCACGGCTCATATCCTCCTTCACAACAAAAGATTTGCCAGCCAGCCCTTTGGTTCGGCTTTGCTCACCACCCTGAGTTCGTCGAAGGGCGGGCATGGTTGAGCTACGTCTGACAATAACCCTCCCTGGCCCTCCCTTATCAGGGAGGGAAAAGGCGGTTGGTCCAGAGCCCTGTTGTGAGACGTTTGGATTTGACAATCAGGTTTCCCTGCCAGGTGTCCCGCCCTAAACGGGCCTGCTTGCCCGACCGGGTCTATCATCCGCAATTTCATAGCATTTTCCTTGACTTGTAGAGGTCTGCGAGCTATAATACTCGTTGTCAAGAGGAGTTATATCTGCCGGAGGCAGGGCTGGGCATACCGGATCGAAGCTTGAAGTCTCTCGGACATTATCCGGGTGTCCCGCCGCTTGCGGTGGTTTGAGAGCAGTTCTCTTATACTGCGCTCAAAGCCATGTTTGGAGTGTCATACGAATCAATATAAACATAGTTAGGCTGCCAAGAAAAGGAGGACAGAAAGGATGAGTCCACAGGGACAGCATCAGCCTGTTGATACTTGGCATGTACTCGTCTGCGGACTTCAGCTTGCTGCAGACGCCTTCGAATTGGGCTCATCATTGACACTCCGTCGCTTGGCGACACCACTTAGCGTTTTTGATCTTGCAGCTGCTGGATCAGTCGGCTTTCGCGAGTGGGCAGTGCTTGAGCCACTGGCTCCGGCTGCCACAGGCGAGATTGTCTCTCCAGTCGCTGGGGCTATTCTCCCGGGGTATGACGCCCTGAATAAGTGCTGGCTGGCATCCGCTTTGCTAGTGATCCGGGGATTCGCCCGTCACATCTGCCCGGCGGTATCTGCCTACTCCTGGAATTCCATCGCTGGTCATCAAGAAGCCCAATCGCCAAATTTCCGGCGCCAGATGGCCGAGGAGGGCGTTGAGAAGGCGGTCTACGAACCACGAGGCAGCTTGCCCCCATTCAAAGGGCAACTCCTCGATTATCATCTTCAACTTTTCTTGCCGAAAGAGACGCGATCCACGCGCTTTGATGCGGCGGAGGCTGCATGGATCGCCAGCCATTTCGAGTCGTTCAATCGGCTCGCGGCTGAAGATGAGCGGTTCCGGTTTGCCCTTGAGGCCGCGGTTGATTGGAGGTTTGCGAAAGATCCCAGGGCTGCTATCGGGCGGATATGGGCTGGCGTCGAGTCGCTCTTGGCCATTAACGCAGAACTCGTTTATCGGGTGTCCTTGTGTGCAGCAACCATTATCGCGCCACGGGGTCCCGCGCGAGTTGCTGCCTTCAAGCGGGTCAAAGCGCTTTATGGCGTCAGATCGAAAGCTGTGCATGGTGAGCCGATCGCAGAGGAGAAGCTTTCTACCGGCTTGCATGAATCCTTCGAGCTACTCAGAGCCATGTTGCTCGACGCCGTTGAACGATCCGCGGTCAGAACCCAGGAAGAATTGAATAAGGAGCTTCTCTCATGAATTACAGCAGCCCGACGGCTTCAACCGGCAGGGTGGCCCGGCGTGCCCGCCTTAGGGGGGTCTGCTTGCCAGACCAGGTATGTCTTGGGTATGTCAGAGAAAGTATGATAGACCCAGCTAGATGAGCAAGCAGTTCGTAGATACTGTCTTTCATGTCAAGGGTTGATAGTTGGGGTTGAATGGCGTACGTTTGATAAGTATAGCTCTGATGATGTTAAGCAGCTTTCGCATACAG
>JBAUFO010000121.1:0-2699 GCA_049679185.1 Candidatus Zixiibacteriota bacterium | reverse complement strand
CGACACCTTCATCCTTTTTAATCTTTTCAGGTACATAACTTTTAGAACGGCGGGTGCCACCCTGACCGCTCTTCTGATTAGCCTGATCCTGGGACCCATCGTCATCCGAAAACTGAAGGAGAGGCAGGTGGCAGAGAAGATAAGGGACGACGGTCCGGCCACTCACAAGGTCAAAGAGGGAACCCCCACCATGGGGGGCATAATCGTTTTGCTCTCGGTGGTTATTCCCACCCTCCTGTGGGCGAATCTGACCAATCCCTATATCCAACTGATACTCCTGGTCACCGTGTGGATGGGACTGATCGGGTTCATGGACGATTACCTCAAGGCCGTCAAGCACCAGCCCAAGGGGATGGTGGGAAAAAAGAAGCTGGCAGGTCAGGTGGCTTTGGGCCTGCTGCTGGGAGTTCTTCTGCGCGTGTGCCCACCTTCGGAGAATTTCGGCACCGCCTCGGACATCCTTTTCTTCAAGAACTATCTGGTGAATTTCGGAGTGTTCTATATCCCGCTGGTGATACTGGTGATCACTGGAGCCTCCAACGCCGTGAATCTGACCGATGGCCTGGATGGTCTGGCCATCGGGTTGATCGGTTTGTGTGCGTTTGCCTTCGCCGGATTGTGCTATATGTCCGGCCGGGTCGATTTCACCGACTACCTCTCCATAATATATCTGGAGGGTTCAGGAGAACTGACCATCTTCTGCGGGGCTATAGTGGGGGCGGCTTTGGGATTCTTGTGGTTCAACGCCCATCCGGCTGAGGTTTTCATGGGCGACACCGGAGCTTTGGCCATGGGGGGAGCCTTCGGCGCCATATCCATATTGATAAAGAAGGAGATGTTGCTTCTAATCGTCGGCGGCGTTTTCGTGGCTGAAGCCCTCTCGGTGATCGTCCAGGTATTCAGCTATCGGGCCTGGGGAAAAAGAGTGTTTAAGATGGCACCCCTGCATCACCATTATGAGCTCTCCGGATGGAAGGAGCCCCAGGTGGTGGTGCGGTTCTGGATAGTAGGGGCAATCCTTGCACTTTTGACCTTGATCACTTTGAAGATAAGGTGAGGTTAGCTTAGAAGCGCAGGCTCATGCCTGCTCCAACCAATTTTGAGCAGAGTCGATGAGGAAAGATAGAATCATAGGAAAAAAGGTTTCCATTCTTGGGATGGCAAGATCCGGTGTGGCCTGTGCTAAGCTCCTGAGGAAAATCGGAGCGCAGGTTTTTGTGTCTGATTCCCAAGGGGAGAAACTCCTCTCCGAACGGACAAGTCAACTTAGAGAGCTGGGAATCGATTTTGAGACTGGTGGACACACCTCAAACGTTGTTCGCGGCAAGGACTTCATCGTGGTGAGTCCAGGTGTCCCCTTGGATATTCCCATATTAGAGCGGGCCCAGGATACGGGGATTCCGGCTTTCTCCGAGATCGAGGTGGCATTCTGGCTGACTGACTCAAAGATCATCGGAATCACCGGATCCAACGGCAAGACCACCACGGTGACCCTGGTGGGAGAGATGTTGAAAGAGGACAAAAGGGAATATCAGGTGGGGGGAAACATCGGCATCCCCTTCTCCAGCATCGTAGAAGAGGTCTCCCCTGACGGTCTTCTGGTCCTGGAACTTTCCAGTTTTCAACTGGAGCGCATCGAGGAGTTCAGACCCTACGTCTCCTCCGTTCTGAACGTCACGCCGGACCACCTGGACCGTCATCCGGACTTGGAATCATACCTGGAGGCAAAGCTGCGCATCCTGGAGAATCAAACCGGGGACGATTTTGCCGTGCTGAACGCCGACGATGAGAACAGCTTTAAACTTGCCCGGCATGGGAAGTGCGCGAAGGCTTTCTTCAGCACCCGGAACGAATTGGAGCAAGGAGCTTTCCTCCGCGAAGGGCAACTGCATTCCAGATGGAATGGAAAGGAACAGAAGATCATCGACTTAACCGAGATATGGATCAAAGGACCGCACAATCTTTCCAACTCGTGCGCTGCCTGCGCCATCTGTGCCATCCTAAGAGTTGCGCCTGAATCCATGCGGAAAGCTCTGAGAGACTTCAGAGGGGTGGAGCACAGGCTGGAGCGGGTGACAGCCATATCCGGCGTGAGCTTTGTGAATGATTCCAAGGCGACCAACGTTGAGTCTGTATGGTACGCCCTGCAGAGCGTAAGCCCGCCCATCATACTGATTGCCGGCGGAAGGGATAAGGGTGGAGATTTCTCCAAACTCAGAGAATTGGCACAAGAAAATGTGAAGGCCCTGATTTTGATAGGTGAGGCAAAGGAAAAGATCAAGAAAGCCTTGGGCGATCTGGTACCCAGCGAATACTCAGATTCGCTGGAGGAGGCCGTTGGCTTGAGTCTAAAACAGGCTTCTGGGGGAGATACCGTTTTGCTCTCTCCCGGCTGTGCCAGCTTTGACATGTTCAGAGACTACCAGCATCGGGGTGAGGTGTTTAAATCGAGCGTGAGAAATCTGGCAGAAAAGGACGACACCACCTCCGATGCTACAGGAGAAAGATGAGATGATTGACAGATCACGACCCGATTATCTTTTGTTCTTGACAGCGTTGGGCCTGGTAGCCATCGGAGTGGTTATGATCTACTCGGCCTCAGCCATACTTGCCCTGGAGAGATTCGGCAGCACCACCTTTTTCGTCAAAAAGCAGGCCATCTGGGGAATCATCACCCTGTTTGTGATCTTGGCTTTGAC
>JBAUFO010000120.1:0-2988 GCA_049679185.1 Candidatus Zixiibacteriota bacterium | reverse complement strand
CGGCCGGGGACATGGTGAAATCGATCAAGCAGGTGGTTTCCCAGAGAGGAACCATCGACACGGACGAACGCACCAACTCTCTGGTGATCCGCGACACGCCCGAACATATCGGGAAGGTCAAGCGTTTAGTCGAAACGCTGGACAAGGAGACCCATCAGATCAGGATTTCGACCCAGCTTTTAGAGATCGAGTCGGGCTCCTTAACGGAGTTAGGGGTCGACTGGTCCATGCTCTCAAGGAAAAGCGCTCAGCTTTTGGATGGAGACGTGACAGAGGGCAGTTTTGCTCAAACCACTAACCGGGTGAGTGATCCGGCCGGCACCTACACCTTCGCCACGGTTCAGGGAGATTTTGACATAGAGGGGGTCGTCTCCGCTTTAGTCGGCAGCAACAAGGGAAAGATAATTGCCCATCCCGAGATCACCACCGTCGACAACCGGGAGGCTTTTATTCAGATGGGGCAGAAGGTTCCCATAAAGCAGTTCGACGAGGCGGGAAACGTGGTCATACAGTTCGAGGAGGTGGGGACCATCCTGCGGGTTACACCGCACATCACCTCAGAAAACCGGATACTTATGAAGCTGAAACCCGAGCGCAGCTCCTACACCGTCGACGCTGTCGGAGTGATCATAAACACCAACAATGCTGAGACCAACGTGGTGGTGAACAACGGTCAAACCGCCGTGATAGGCGGTTTGACTACTCAGATGGAGACGAAAAGTCGAACCGGCCTCCCCATCTTAAAGGACATCCCCTTACTCGGTTATCTCTTCCGATATACTCGTACCGAGATAGCCGATCGGGAGCTGGTCATCTTCGTGACCCCCACCATCATCACCGACGAGATACAGAGCCTGGGATCGATCGATCAACCGGGTGAAGGGTTGGGCCATGATTGACAGAAAAGCTGATTTCCGTTGACCAAACTAAACAGCGTAAGAGTTAATTGAGTTTTCTCCGAAGGCGACCTTGTCGGTCGCCTTTTTTCTTTTCGCCCCGAGAAAACGGTTTGAAATTTCTGTGAATGCCGGATCTCGCACCGGGAAAGCTCCGAGCGTGCTCTAAAAGAGCAAATGTGGCGCAGACAGTCGACTCAACTTGAGTGAGATTCACGCCCCTTGGCCCTCCCTTTGGCACATCGTTCCTCACTTATCCAGACACCCGGAAGCGAGTGATTTGCCCCGTACTGGGATCAACCCAGTTTGTTCGGACTCGTATTTGGCCTCATTTACCAGAATCATGACAATGTGCAGATTTCTGTTCTAGACGGAGAGTTTTTTCTTGACATTCTGATGGCGGATGATTTTCTTTTCCTAACAATACCCAATGGATCTCCAAAGGTGGAAACGCTGGGCTATGTCAATCCAAGGTGAGTTTTTTCTTTGGCGAGAGGGAGACCTCTCGCTAGATGATGTAGAACCGACAAAGATTGGAGGGGTAAGTGGATCTTACCCAGAAGAGAAAAGCAGTGCTCCTGGCTACCTTCGGCAGCCTGCTCAACGCGGGCATGGCAACCGGTGCTGTCCGCAGCATAATATTGAAGAAGGCTGATAAGAAGATCTACGAGCTGTTCGTGGAGATCAATCCCCAGAAGCGGCCGCGCAAGGTGCAGGAGGACAAGTACGTAATGACCAGGAACCTCCTGTATGCCGTGGACAAGGCCCTTAAGAACAAACGCATTTCGCCCCGGGTGAGAAAAGGGTTGTTGAAGGTGCTGCTGGGGAACATCTTCCTGGGCAGCAGGGAAGGTCCCGACCGGTTTAAGCGGGAGCACGGCTTTGATCCGCCCGGCTTCCTCACCATCAGCCCCGGCGCCGCCTGCAATCTCCATTGCGATCATTGCTACGCGGGCAATCTGGTGGAGGCAAGAAGCAAGCTCGATTTCGAGTTGGTGTCGCAGATAATCGCTGATAAGCGCAAATATTGGGGATCGTTTTTCACCGTCATCTCGGGCGGAGAACCGTTCATATGGAAAAGTGGACGAAATGGGCAGAAGGGCGTTCTGGACCTGGTCCAAGAACACGATGACAATTACTTCCTGATCTTCACCAACGGAACCTTAATTGATGAGAAGGCGGCAGAGAGGATGGCGGAGTTGGGGAACGTTACTCCCGCCATCTCGGTGGAAGGCTTCGAAGAGGAGACGGATAAGAGAAGGGGAAAGGGGGTCTTCAAGAGGCTCCTTCATGTGATGGAGACCTTAAGGAAGATGGGCGTTCCTTTTGGCGTATCTCTGACCGCCACTAAGAACAACGCGGAGCTTCTTCTCTCTGAGGAATTCATTGACTTCTATTTCAACCAGCAGGGGGCGATCTACGGATGGATTTTCCAATATATGCCCATCGGCTGTAAGCCCACCCTGGACCTCTTGATCACACCGGAGCAGAGGCTGAACATGTATTTCAGGGAGAGGGAGTTAGTCGAGAAGGACAAGCTCTTCATGGCCGATTTCTGGAACTCCGGAACGATCAGCGACGGGTGTATATGCGCCGGCAGGACTGGAGGGTATTTTTACATCGACTGGCACGGCAACGTCATGCCCTGCGTTTTCACCCCTTATTCCACCCACAATATCAAGGAGATATACCGCAACGGCGGAGACGTAAACACGATTTTGGAGACTCCCTTTTTCAAGGCAGTACGCAAGTGGCAGACCGAGTACGGCTACATGCAGCCCTCTCACCGGGTGGGCAATGAGATCATACCATGCCCCATCCGGGATCATCACCGTCACTTCTACAACATGGTCAAGAAGCATCAGGCCAAGCCGATCAATCCGGAAGCAGGGGAGGCTCTGGAGGCGGCTGATTTCGTTGAGGGGCTCTGTCAATATGGAGAGAAGGTTGCCGAACTCACCGATGATATCTGGGACAAGGAGTACTTGGAACCGGAAAGGAGAAGTCTGCCAGAGGCCGAGCCTGATTCCTAGATCATTTCTCCCGGCCGGACGTGGGGGACATGGGGGACGTGGGGGATGTGGGGATGGCT